>DGBM01000148.1 GCA_002384765.1 Demequinaceae bacterium UBA4004 | reverse complement strand
AGGCGGCCTTCCTTGTCCTCCTTGGTGAGAACAAGGGCCTCGACGGTGTCACCGACGTTAACGACCTCGTCAGGATCTGCATCATGACGGATGGAAAGTTCGCGGGCGGGAATCACGCCTTCGGTCTTGTAGCCGATGTCGAGGAGGACCTCGTCACGGTCGACCTTGACGATGACGCCTTGAACCAGGTCGCCGTCGTCGAAGTTCTTGATAGTCGCGTCTACAGCGGCGAGGAAGTCTTCGCTCGAGCCGATGTCATTGACGGCGATCTGGGTGGTCTCGGGGGTGGATACGGACATAGAGGGAGTGACTCCGGAGGTCTGTGAATCATTGATAGATGGGCAGGCCAGAACGCAGGGCGCACACGGCCACCCCAAAGACTACCTCCAGGCCATCACCCGCACAAACGAGCATGCCTGCTACCGGGACACGATTCGGCAACGATCCTCAGCTGTTCGCTACAGCCCGCGGGCGGCCTCAAGCAACTCCTTGGGAACCCACTTGGTCTTGCCCATCATCGTGCTGAAGTCTTCGAGCACGATGTGCTCGCCCTGCAGCGCCGTGAACTTGCCCGACTCTCCCGCGACGATGGCGTCGATGGCCGCGATGCCGAACCTGGTGCCGAGCAGCCGGTCCGCCGCCGTGGGAATGCCGCCCCGCTGCGTGTAGCCCAGGACCGTGAGCCGCGTCGGGAAACCCGTGAGTTCCTCGATGGCCTTGGTGACCTCGTGGCCGACGGAACCCGCGATCGGATTGCCACTTTCGTCGATCGTGGCGCTGCCGTTCCAGTGCGTGCCTTCGGCCGGGACGGCGCCTTCGGCGACGGCGACAATGGAGAAGTTCTTGTAGCGGTGACGGTGGCGAATCCGCTTGGCGATGCTCTCAATGTCGAACGGCTCTTCGGGCGCGAGAATGATGTCCGCGCCTCCGGCCATGCCTGCGGTCACGGCAATCCAACCGGAGTGTCGTCCCATCAGTTCGACCACCATCACGCGGTTGTGTGACTCGGCTGTGGAGTGCAAACGGTCTATCGCTTCGGTCGCGACAGTCACGGCGGTGTCGAAACCGATCGACGTATCGGTGCCCACGACGTCGTTGTCGATCGTCTTGGGGATGCCGATCACGGGAATACCCGTGGCCCGAACCACCTCGCCAGCGGCCTTGAGGGTGCCGTCGCCGCCGATGCAGATCAGTCCGTCAAGCTTCTCGTTGGCGACGGTCTCGCGCACGGCGTCCATACCGCCGTCCACCTTGTGCGGGTGACAGCGGGCGGTGCCGAGCATGGTGCCGCCAACCACAAGAATCCCGGAGACGTCGTCCCGCGTGAGGGGGTGGGCGTCGCCGTCAATCACGCCTCTCCAGCCATTGCGGAAGCCCACAATGGAGCACCCGTGCTCAGACGTGCCCCGCTTCACGACAGCGCGAATCGCTGCGTTGAGGCCGGGACAGTCGCCGCCGCCGGTAAGAATTCCGATGCGCATAGAGCCACACTAACGGGTGTCAGTGGCCAGCGACCCGCCAATTGGTCCCACGTCCCACGTTGACGTCCAATGGCAGTGACAGGGCCCCGGCGCCCGCCATTTCCTCCCGAAGAATTGCCTCGACGGCGTCCGCCTCACCGGGCGCGGCCTCGACCACCAGTTCGTCATGCACCTGCAGGATCTGCCGAGACGACAGGCCCTCGGCTGCAAGCCGGGCGTCGACCGCGAGCATGGCCCGCTTGATGAGATCCGCGGCGCTGCCCTGGATGGGCGCGTTGAGTGCCATCCGTTCGGCGATGTCGCGGCGCTGCCGGTTGGTCGAGGACAGATCCGGCAAGTAACGACGCCGCCCAAAAATCGTTTCGGTGTAGCCGTCTGCCGTCGCCTGCTTGACGACGCCCGTGAGATACGACCGCACCGCGCCGAACCGTGCGAAGTAGTCGTCCATGAGGGCCTGCGCCTCGCCCACCGCGAGTCCGAGTTGCCGCGCGAGGCCAAACGATGACAGGCCATAGGCGAGCCCGTACGACATTGCCTTAATCTGGGATCTCATCTCGGGCGTGACGCCCTCGGGCGGAACCCCAAAGACCCGCGAGCCCACAAAGCGGTGCAGATCCTCTCCCGCCTTGAAGGCGTCGATCAACGCCTGGTCGCCGCTGAGGTGCGCCATGATCCGCATCTCGATCTGGCTGTAGTCNNGGAATGTTCTGCAGGTTGGGATCGCGAGAAGACAGCCTCCCCGTGGAGGCCACGGTCTGGGAGAACGTCGTGTGGATGCGACCGTCCGCGCGCACCGATTCGCGCAAGGTTTGGATGATTTGCGCCAGCTTGGTGGCGTCGCGATGCGCGAGCAACGCCTCCAGGAACGGGTGCGGGTGCTTCTCGTAGAGGTCGGCTAGGGATGCCGCGTCCGTGGNNGCTTGGGCGAGCCGAGATTCACCTGCGTGCCGATCGCCGCGTAGGCAAGGTCCGCTGCGGCCGCGGCACGCTTCATTGCGGCGGCGGACAACTCCTCAAGGTGGCGGGCGTCAACGGCGACCCCAGCGGACTCCATGCGCCACAGCGCCTCGACCAGCGGCACCTCCATGTCGCGATAGAGGTCCATCATGTTGCGCTGTGCAATGTCGTCGCGCAGCACGGGCGCCAACCGCGCCACCAGGAACGCCTGCCTGGCGGCCTCCTCGACCTCGGATGAACCCAGTCCGAGGTCCAACTGCCCCGAGGCCGCCCCCTCCGGGCGCACCCCCAGGAACCGTTCCGCGACGTCCGCCAACTCAAGGCGGCCCTGCGCGGGGTTGGCCAGATACGCGGCCAGTTGCGTGTCGTCGCGCAGACCCTTGACCGTGAATCCACGTGCCGCGAGGGCGTGCAGGGCCGTCTTGGCGCCGTGGAAGACCTTCGGCACCGAAGAATCCACCAACCAGTTCGCCAGCGCCGCGTCATCGGACTCTCCCAGAGAGCCAAGGTCCAGTCCCCACGCGTCCGACGCTGTCGCGACACCCAGCGCCCAGGCGTCGTCGGTCGCTCCCCACAGGTGCAGTGCCACCTCTCCGGTGAGGGCGACGACGTCTCGCACGTGCGCGGGAGCGTGCACACGAACCTCTGCCTGCGTCTCCTGTGCAGCATCCCCTTCCGCGGCGTCGGCGGACGCGAAGGCCAGCAATCGTGACCGCAAGCCACGGAACTGCAGGGTGTCGCACACCCGATGCACCGCTGCGGCGTCGGCGCCCTTCAGTCGGAGGTCCTCAAGAGTCCGATCGACGTCGAGATCAGTGAGCAAGTGGTTGAGTTCGCGGTTCAGTTTCACCCGTTCGACGTTGGCGCGCAGGCTCTCCCCCGCCTTGCCCGGCACATCGTCCGCCGACGCGAGAATCCCGTCCAGACCGCCATACGCGGTAATCCACTTCGCGGCAGTTTTGGGGCCGACGCCGGGCACGCCCGGAAGGTTGTCCGACGTCTCGCCGACGAGCGCCGCCAGCTCCGGGTAGCGGTGCGGTGGCACGGCGTACTTCGCTTCGACGGAGGCGGGGGTGAACTCGACAAGGTCGCTCACGCCCTTCCGGGGGTACAACAGCGTGACGTCGTCGGTGACCAGTTGAATTGTGTCGCGGTCTCCGGACACCACGAGCACCTCCATGCCAGCCTCACGCCCCATGCGGGCGTAGGTCGCGAGCAGGTCATCGGCCTCGTAGTCCGGCTTGTCGAGGGCAACCACCCCGAGCGCATCAAGCACCTCACGCATCAGGGGAACCTGCGGCTCCAGGTCCGGCGGCGTCTCGTCCCGGGTGCCCTTGTACGACGGCAGGCGGCGCGTGCGAAACGTCCCACCAGGCAGGTCAAACGCCACCGCCGCGTGCGTCGGCTTGCGGTCGCTGAGCAGGGTTGCGAGCATCGCGGTGAATCCATAGACCGCGTTGGTGGGCGTGCCCGTCGACGTCGCAAAATTCTCGACGGGCAGTGCGAAGAAAGCGCGGAAAGCCATCGACAGTCCGTCGACGAGCAGAAGTCTGTCCTTGGCTGAATCGCTCACAGGTGCCAACCTATCCCCTATGACCGACAGCGCAGCGGCAGGCTATGCCGACCTCGGCGGGCTCATCGACCGCCTCCACATGACCATCATCCAGGTGTCTGCGGAAGGCGGGGCGGCGACGATGCCGGTCGAGGGCAACACGCAACCGTACGGATTGTTGCACGGCGGCGCGTCGGCAGCTTTGGCCGAGACGATCGCATCGCTTGCAGCGGCCGTCCACGCTGGCCCCGGGCGGATAGCCGTCGGAGTGGACCTCAGCATCACCCATCACCGGGCGGTTAGCAGCGGTTTCGTTCGTGCAGAAGCCACAGCGCTGCGCCTGGGAAGAAGCGTCGCGAGCTACGAGATCGCCATTCTTGACGAACGCCGAGAGCGTGTCGCAACTGCTCGCCTCACGTGCTTCCTTCGCGAAGGCTTGGCTACATAGCCGAAACATGACGTGTGTACATTGTTGCGCAACCACCTGGGGAGGACACCAGTGAAGAGATCACTTGGCACCCGCGCAATGGTGCGCGCACTCGTCGTGTTCCTTGTTGCAGCGGCCGCGGTGACGTGGCTGTTATCGGCCCAATCCACGGCTGCGACATCGCAGTCCGCAAGCTTGACCAGCATCGTCACCACCGACACCGCCAACCACGCCCCCGCGTTGGGCTCCGCCGCCATCGCGGAGTCAATCGCCGTGACCGAAGTGGCCACCCCAGAGCAGACCGCGGAATCGGACGCCCAATCCCGAGTCCTCCAAAACGTGTTCAACGGCGTCGTGTTTGGCTTGTTGCTGGCGCTCGCGTCTGTCGGCCTGTCGCTCATCTACGGAACTACGGGCCTCAGCAACTTCGCGCACGGAGAGCAGGTCTCGCTCGGCGCCATGGTGGCGTACTTCTTCGCAACGGATCAACCCGTGAGCATCCCCTTGACCCCCTGGGAGTTCGTCATTGGATGGCCGCTGTGGTGGGCCGCCATCGCGGCGATCGTGATCGCAGGCGGTACCGGCTGGATCCAGGACAAGTTCCTGTGGGGCAAACTCCGCAAGCGCGGCGTCGGCGTCGTTCAGCAGATGATCGTGTCGATCGGCCTCTCGCTCGCGCTGCTGAACTTCCTCCAGTGGTGGATCGGCCCCGACCGGCTCCGCCTGAGTAAGGCCATCGAGGTGCGCCACCAAGTAGGGCCCATTCAGATCGGCAACATCACGTTGATGTCCATCGCAATCGCTACCGTGGTCCTCATTAGCGTCGCCCTCTTCCTGCAGCGCACTCGGCTCGGCCGAGCGACTCGAGCGGTATCAGACAACCCGTCACTCGCGGCCGCGTCCGGCATCAAGGTCGATTCGATCATTCGGCTGGTGTGGATCATGGCGGTCAGCCTGGCCGCTCTCGGCGGCATCCTGATGGCCCTGTACGACAGCGGCACCAAGTTCGACGTGGGCGCCAAACTGCTGCTGTTGATGTTCGCGGCGGTGACACTTGGCGGACTCGGCCAGCCTTATGGCGCCCTCGCGGGATCACTCGTGATCGGAGTCGTCGTGGAGACCTCCACGCTGTGGCTCGGTCCAGACCTCAAGTACGCCACAGCGCTCGGAATCCTCATCATCGTGCTCCTTGTGAGACCACAAGGAATTCTTGGGCGAGCGGAAAGGGTGGGCTAGACCATGGGAGACCTTCTCGTTGACGTGGTGCGTGAGGCATTCACCCCCACCACCGCGGCATTCGCCCTCGCGGCCGTCGGCCTCAATTTTCACTTTGGACTTACCGGCCTGCTGAACATGGGTCAAGCGGGCTTCATGCTGCTGGGCATGTACGGATTCGCGATCACCGTCCGCGAAGGCGGACCCATCTGGCTGGCGGTCATCGTGGCCCTCGCCGTGTCCATGGTCTTCGGCCTGATTCTTGGCTGGCCAACCCTGAAGCTGCGCGGCGACTACCTCGCGATCGTCACCATTGCGGCCGCCGAAATGGTGCGATACCTGGGGCGTTCGCAGAACTTCAATAGTCTCACCGGCGCATCTACCGGTATTCGCGGCAATGAGTTTAAGGGCCCCTTCGAGGATCTTTCGCCGTTCCCCGACCGCATGGTGGACGTGGGACCATTCGCCTTCCACGGCACCCGGTCCACAAGTTGGTGGCTCATCCTCGTTGCCTGGGTGATTGTCGCCATCTTCATCCTCATCTTCGCGCGGCTGTCCCGGTCGCCATGGGGGCGCGTCCTCAAGGGAATCCGGGAGGACGAAGACGCCGTGCGATCGCTCGGGAAGAACGTCTACTCGTACAAGATGCAGGCGCTGGTCATTGGTGGCGCGGTGGGAGCCATTGCCGGCGTGATCTGGTCCCTAGGAGCGTCGGTGCAACCAGATTCGATGGGACGCCCCACTACCTTCTGGATATGGACGTTATTGCTCCTTGGAGGCGCAGCCACGATCTTCGGGCCCGTGCTCGGTTCCATCCTGTTCTGGTGCGCGCTCGTCCTGATCAAGGGCCTGGCGGCCATGTGGATTCCCGACACTGTGCTGTCGCAGGAACAGCTCCAACCCTTCTCACTCCTGCTGGTGGGAGTCACGCTCATGCTCCTGGTGATCTTCAGACCACAAGGAGTGCTCGGCGACAAGAGGGAGTTGGCCTTCAATGACTGACAAGAACCCGTTCGCTCACGTCCCTTCGGAACCCGGAGCGCACAAAGAAGATCCGATCATCATTGCGGATCACGTCCAACGTCGCTTCGGCGGGCTGACGGCGGTCGATGTGGACCACTTCGAGGTCCAGCGTCACGCCATCACGGCCCTCATCGGTCCCAACGGCGCCGGAAAGTCCACCTTCTTCAACCTCCTGACCGGCTTTGACAAGCCCCAAAAGGGTGAGTGGCTCTTCAACGGCAAGTCCATGAAGGGCGTCTCGCCCGCCAAGGTTGCCAGGGCCGGCAAGGTGAGGACCTTTCAATTGACAAAGGCGCTCAACCGCATGACCGTCATCGAGAACATGCGGCTGGGTGCGGCCGATCAGCGCGGCGAGAACATCTTCGCCGCGTTTGTACCGTCGCTGTGGCGTCAGCGGGAGGCCGACATCACCGAACGAGCACACGACCTCCTCCACCGCTTCAAGTTGTACGAGAAGAAGGACGACTTCGCGGGTTCGCTGTCAGGCGGCCAGCGCAAGTTGCTCGAGATGGCTCGCGCTCTCATGTCCGAACCTGAGATGGTCATGCTCGACGAGCCGATGGCGGGCGTCAACCCCGCTCTGACGGAGTCACTGCTCGATCACATCGTGAAGTTGAAGAACGAGGGCGTCTCCGTGTTGTTCGTCGAACACGACATGCACATGGTCAGGCGGATCTCCGACTGGGTGGTGGTCATGGCGGAGGGCCGGATCATCGCCGAAGGTCCGCCCGACACCGTGATGCTCAACCCAGAAGTGCAGGAGGCCTACCTGGGTGTCCACCACGACACCGACCTGTCCGAGGAGTCCAGCTCATGACCGATGCGCCCACCATTCTCCAGGCCGACGAGATCATTGCCGGGTATCTTCCCGGCGTGGACATCCTCAACGGCTGTTCAATGACGGTGAAGCAAGGCGAGTTGATCGGAGTCATCGGCCCCAACGGCGCCGGAAAGTCCACCTTCCTCAAGGCACTGTTCGGTCTGGTGCCGATCCGCGAGGGCACGGTGACACTCGAAGGTCAGGTCATCACCGGCAAACGGGCAGACGAACTCGTTCACCTGGGCGTGGGCTTCGTTCCACAGAACGACAACGTGTTCCCCTCGCTCACTATCAAGGAGAACCTCGAGATGGGGGCCTACCAGGCCCACAAGAAGTTCCCCCAGCAATTCGATCGAGTGGTCGAGCTCTTCCCCACCCTGGGGGATCGTCGTAGCCAGCGTGCCGGATCGCTCTCGGGCGGTGAGCGGCAGATGGTGGCCATGGCACGTGCGCTCATGATGGACCCGCAGGTGCTGCTTCTCGACGAGCCTTCCGCCGGCCTGTCCCCCGTCCTCCAGGACGAGACCTTTGTGCGCACACGCGAGATCAACCGGACCGGCGTCACGGTCATCATGGTGGAACAGAACGCCCGCCGTTGCCTGCAGATCTGCGACCGCGGCTACGTCATGGACCAGGGCACGTCCGCGTACACCGCGACCGGCCAGGAGCTGCTGAAGGACCCCAAGGTCATCGAACTGTACCTGGGCACGCTGGGCGCGTAAACAGTCCCGAGAAAGGGCCCTGGCTTGCGAGCCGGGGCCCTTTCTCGTGTGCGCACCTCTACCGCACACCGTGNNCGCACACCGTGTGGGCGGTCCGGGCACGCAGAAGGGCCCCGGCCGAAGCCGGGGCCCTTCGCTCGTGCGTGTGAGGCTTAGACCTCGCCGTACACCGCTTCGGTCCACTGCGGGACGTTCGCGTCGTCGAACACGTACACGCCCACGTAGGCGCTGGACGGGTCGTTGTCCGCGTTGAACGGACCCACACCCGAGACCGCCTGGTAGATAATGTCTTCGCCGGCCAGGATCAGGTCGGAGCATTCCACCCAGCCGGTGCACTCGGTGCCACCGTCTGCGCCGGAAACCGCCGCCAGGTTGTCGCGAACAGTCTGGCCGTCCGAACCATTGCCCTTGAGGGCAGCCAGGGCGACCAGCATTGCGGCGTCGTAGGACTCGGCACCGTAGGCGTAAGAGTCGAGCTTGCCGCCGTTGGTGTCATCAAGGCGAGCCTTGAAGTCGTCCGGTGCGTTGGCGCCAGGAATGGTGCCCTTTGCCCCGGTCATCACGCCTGCGTCGAAGTCGGCCGAGTAGTCCGCAGTGTTGCCGTCCGTGAAGTACAACTTGTCGGCCGGGTAACCCGCTCCCACCAGCGCAGGAACGATGTTCTTGGTCTGGTCGAAGGCGATCACGAGGATGCCTTCAGGGTTGGTCGCGAGCACGTCCTGAACGATCGACTCGAAGTTCGAGGCGTCGGTCTGGAACTCGTCTCCGGCCTTGCCGTAGGTGATCTCGCCGCCGTTTTCCTCAACGACACCCTGGACCACGTCACGCAGCGACGTGGCGTAGTCGTCGGCGAACAGCAGGATGCCGAGCTTCTTGATGCCGTCAGCCACGATCAGGTTTCCGAGCGCCGAACCCTGAACGGTGTCCGGCGGAGCGGTGCGGAAGTAGAACGGCGAGTAGCCGGACAGCGCGGTCGAGGTGTTGGCGGGCGAAATCTGGACGATTCCGGCGTTCGCCACGTCATCCACCACGTTGAGCGACACCGAAGACGATGCTGCACCGACGATCGCGGCCACGTTGTCAGCGACCATCGCGGAAACCGACTGCGCGGCGATCTGCGGGTTGTCGGTGTCCGAGGAGTCCTGGTTGTTGATCACGACGTCGGCGCCGAAGATGCCGCCCGCCGCGTTGATTTCGTCAGCAGCCAACTGAACACCAGCGACTTCGGGCGGGCCGAGGAAGGCGAGCGAGCCGGTCAGCGGAAGCAATGTGCCGATCTTCAGGGGCGCAACGTCTTCGCCGCCGCCGCCGCCGGACGAAGAACTTGTAGCCGTCTCACCTCCACCGGACGAGCAAGCCGCCAGGGCAAGGGACGCGACAGCCGCTACAGCGGTGCCTCGTGCGATGGTGTTCCATCGTGCCATGTCTTTCCCTCCATCAAGGTTCGGCGGGACGCGCCCACCGGATCCACCGCGAGGACGGTCCTCGCTGGCAGTTGCCTTCACGGTACCGGCGGGAAATTACGTCCATGGGTCGCTAGGGTCACGATTTCGTGACCTTGGTCACGGGTCCCTGGTCACGTGCGGTCGCGCCTACCAGGAACGATGACGCGAAGGACTACTTGCCGCCCATCTGATCGATGACGGCCTCCGCCACCTCGCGCATCGTCAGGCGACGGTCCATCGACGTCTTCTGAATCCAGCGAAATGCCTCGGGCTCGTTCAGCTGCATCTTCTCCATCAACAGCCCCTTCGCACGCTCAACGCGCTTACGCGTCTCCATGCGCTCATTGATGTCGGCGATCTCGTTCTCAAGAGCCCTGAACTCCATGAAGCGTGAAGCCGCGATCTCCACCGCCGGCAGCAGGTCCGCTGGGGTGAAAGGCTTCACCACGTATGCCATCGCGCCCGCGTCACGCGCACGCTCCACCAGTTCGGTCTGCGAGAATGCCGTCAACAGGACGACGGGCGCAAGCCGTTCCTTGGCAATGTGCTCGGCCGCGGTGATGCCGTCCATGACGGGCATCTTCACGTCCATCACCACCACGTCTGGCTTGAGTTCGCGGGCGAGGCCCACGCATTCCTCGCCGTTCGAGGCTTCGCCTACAACGTCGTAGCCGCCCTCACGGAGCGTCTCGACGATATCCATCCGAATGAGTGCCTCGTCTTCAGCGACGATGGCGCGACGCTTGGCGGGACCTGTTTGCGCTGGTTCAATACTCTCGTTCACAGGCGCTAGCCTAGTGGGCGCGCCCCGATAGCCCAACCGGCAGAGGCATACGGCTCAAACCCGTACCAGTGTGGGTTCGAATCCCACTCGGGGCACACTCGGGGCACACCACTCGGGGCACCTGGAGACGTGAGCATGGGCGGAGTCGGATCCCGGACGCCTCTTCGCTGACGCGATGGTGGCGCCTATCGAGTCGCCGACCCGACGTCGGCTCACGGGACGTGTCAACGCTGTCGGGCGAGGGCGACCTTGGCCCGGTCGGCAACGTTGACCGCAGTCAGCCCGTACTTGGCGAACAGTCGGGGGCCAGCCGCGGACTCTCCGAAGTGATCCACCGAGACGATTTCACCGGTGTCGCCGACGTAGTCCCGCCAGCCCTTCCCGACCCCGGCCTCGACGGCGACCCTCGCGGTGCCGGAGGGCAAGACGGAGGCCCGGTACGCGTGGGGTTGGCTGTCGAACCACTCTTGGCAGGGCATCGAGACCACGCGGGTTGGGACGCCCTCGGCCTCCAGCAGGTCGCGGGCGTCCAGGGCAATGCTCACCTCCGAACCGGTGCCGATCAAGACCACTTTGGGTTCACCCGTCGATGCCTCGAGTAGCGTGTACCCGCCCTGCGCCAGGTGCTCGGCCGGGGCGCAGGCGCCGGGACCGCGGTCCACCGTCGGGAGTGCCTGCCGCGACAGGATGATCGCGCTGGGCCGGTCGTGGTGAAGCAACGCCTGGACCCATGCCTGGGCCGTCTCGTTGGCGTCCATGGGCCGGATCACGTCAAGCCCTGGGATCAGCCGGAGTGAGGCGATCTGTTCGACCGGTTGATGGGTGGGACCGTCCTCTCCGACAGCGACGCTGTCGTGGGTCCAGACGAAGATGCTCGGCGTCTGCTGCAGGGCGGCCAATCGGACCGCAGCGCGCATGTAGTCGGAGAACACCAGGTACGTGCCCCCGTAGGCGCGGGTCAGCCCCGAGATGGCGATCCCGTTGAGGATGTTGCCCATCGCGTGCTCCCGGACCCCAAAGTGGAGGACCCGACCGTTGTAGTCACCGACAAAATCGTCGTTCGACTGCTCCGGCGGAAGGAAGGACGGCTGTCCCTTCATGGTGGTGTTGTTCGACGCGCCAAGATCTGCGGAGCCGCCCCACAGCTCCGGCATGACGTGGGCGAGGGCGGTCAGCACCGCACCCGAGGCCGCACGGGTCGCCATCGTCCCGACGGGGAAGGTCGGCAAAGCCTCGGCGAGTCCCGCGGGCAGCGTGCCGGTCACCAGCCGATCGAACAGCAGCGCCCTGTCGGGGTGCGAGTCTCGCCACGCCTCGAACCGGGCCTGCCACTGCTCTCGCGCAGCCGTGGCGCGGTTCGCCGCGTTGCGACGGGTGTGCTCCAGCACCTCGGGGTCCACCTGAAACGACCGCTCCGGGTCAAAGCCCCGCGCAACCTTCAGCCGAGCGATCTCCTCGTGCCCCAGCGCCGCTCCATGCACCGCGTGGTGGCCCGCCATGGTCGGCAGGGGCCAGCCGATCATCGTGCTCAGCCTGATGAACGAGGGACGATCCGTCACCCCCTTCGCCGCTTCCAGGGCGGCGTACAGGGCCTCCATGTCCTCGGCGTACTCGGTGCTGCCGTTGGTCCAGTCCACGTGGTGCACGTCCCAGCCGTAGGCGGCGTAGCGGGCCATCACGTCCTCGGTGAAGGAGATCTGTGTCCCGCCCTCGATCGTGATCCGGTTGTCGTCGTAGATCAGGATCAGGTTGCCGAGCTTCTGAGCTCCCGCCAGCGACGATGCCTCCGAGGCGACCCCTTCCTGCATGCAGCCGTCCCCGGCGAGGCAGTACACCGTCCGGTCGAACACCGAGGAACCCTGTGGGGCGTCCGGATCCAGCAGTGCGCGCTCGCGGCGGGCCGCCATCGCGAAGCCGACCGCGTTCGCCACGCCCGCTCCCAGTGGGCCGGTGGTGCACTCGACACCCGCCGTGTGCCCGTATTCCGGATGCGCGGGCGTCAGGGAGCCCTCCGCGCGCGTCCCCGCGATGTCGGCCACTTCCAAGCCGTACCCGGCCAAGAACAACTGGGTGTACAGGGTCAAGGACGTATGACCGGCGGACAGCACGAACCGGTCGCGACCGATCCACTGCGGATCGGAGGGATCGCCGGTCATCACCTTCTGGTAGAGCAGGTAGGCCAGCGGCGCCAAGGAGATCGCCGTTCCGGGGTGTCCGTTACCGGCCTTCTCCACCGCGTCGGCTGCAAGGATGCGCGCGGTGTCGACGGCCCTTCGATCGATGTCGTTCCACTCAAGCGGGGTGGTCATAGTCAGTCCTTCGCGGGACATGAAGTAGCGGTGATCAGATGTGGGGAGTGAGCGACGCCGCAGGTGCTCCTTGGAGGTGGAGTACCTGCGGCGTCGAGGATACTGCTAGGAGGTCTCGCCCCCAGTGGCAGCGGCCTTCTTGCGTGCAGCCTCTTCCGCGATGGCGGCCTTTTCTGCGGCCTCCTCCTCGGCGACCCACTCGGAGTGTTCCAGACCCGGCTTCCATTCGACGTTGACGAGTCGCTGCTGGTACCGGCTGGCGCCGAACAGGAGGACCACGATCAGTACTGCGAGCCCGACCAGCCCGCCGATCGCGCCCAGCTTGACGACGTTGCCGACGACGATGCCGAACCACCCGAAGTCGGCGTCACCGAACGTCGTGTTCTCGAAGCCGAGCGAGCCCAGCACCTTGAGCAGCAGCGCCGCAAGGAAGGTGATCAGCACGCCGTTGGCAAACGCTCCGATGACCGCTCCACGACGTCCGCCGGTCGCGTTGCCGTATACGCCAGCGCCACCGCCGGTGAAGAAGTGCGGAACCATGCCCGGCAGGATGAGCGCCAGCCCGAACACGGGCCCGAAGATCCAGGCGAGGAGCCCGAACGAGAGCAGGCCGCCCGCGAAGGACGCGATGAAGCCGACAAGCACCGCATTGGGGGCGAAGGGGAAGACGATCGGAACGTCGAGCGCCGGGACGGCACCGGGAACGACCCTGCGTGAGATTCCTTCGAACGCGGGAACCAGTTCAGCCAGGATGGTCCGCACGCCGTAGAGGATGATCGAGACACCGATACCGAACTGCAGACCCAGTGCCACACCCAGCATGATGAAGTTGCCGCCATTGGTGGCGCCCAGGATGTCGAACGCGGCCGTGTCGCCCAGCTTGATCCAGGTCCAGGTCGTGAAGACGATGTAGAAGATCACCATCGAAAGCGCCGTGGCGACCATCGAGTCACGCAGGAAGCGGAGCCCTTCGGGCACGTGGAGGTCCTCGGTGGAACGCGACTTCTTGCCGACCACAGTACCGATGGCTCCGGCGGTGATGTAACCAAGCGAGCCGAAGTGCCCCATGGCCAGCGTGTTGTTGCCCGTGACGCGCCGCGTGAACGGCTGGGCGAACGTGGGCATGATCTGCATAATCGTGCCCAGCAGTAGCGACCCAACCACCACAATCATGGTGTTACTCAGGTCCGCCACCGACAGCACCACGGTGAGCATGGTGGCCATGAAGAAGATGTGGTGGCCGGTGAGGAACACGTACTTGAGGGGTGTGAACCGCGCAATCAACAGGCTGATCGCGAAGCCACCGATCATCGTCCAGGCAACCTGGGCTCCGAATTGGGCGGCGGCGATCGAGACGATTGCCTCGTTCGTCGGCACGACGCCCTGTGCGCCGGTGGCCGCGAGGATCAGTTCACCTAGGGGCGACAGCGCGTTGACGACGACACCCGCACCCGCTCCAAGAATGAGGAAACCGAGGGTTGCCTTGAGTGCGCCCCCGACAATTTGCCCCACGCTCTTGTTCAGGGCGATGAGTCCTACTGCCACGATGATGCCGACCAGATAGGCGGGCACCGATAGGACTTCGTTAACCAGGAAATTTACTACTGGCATGACGAACTACCTTCCATTCTTAGAGTTGTTCGAGGTTGAGTACATCGGTGATGGCTGCGGAGATCTCGTCCACGTCCATGAAGTTGTTGATGACCCGGATCGGTATCGGCAACCCCTCCAATTCCTCGGCCAGCTCAGCGCTGGTGAGCACGAAATCGGCCTGTCCTGCGGCACCCTTGGCGGTGCCGATGTCGGCCGCGTCCACATCGGCGTCGATGCCGAGCTGCTTCATTGCCTTGTCGGTATTCATCTTCAGCAGGATGGAGGTTCCTAGACCCATCCCGCAGACGCAGATCACTTTCATGCTTTCTCCTTTGTGTGTCGTCTGTCTTGCCGCTATCGCGCCGCTGCCGTCGGCCCGGTCTGTTGTTTACTCATACCCCTGAACGAGCCCGAGCAGTACTCGCAACTCGTCGGCGTCGGCCGCGCTTCTCAGCTGCTCGGTTTTTTTTGGGGCGGACAGAAAGCCCGCCAATTGTTGGAGGGCCTCCATGTGGGCGTCATGGTCCTTGCTGGCCAGGCCGACGACCAGGTGAACGGGATCGTTGGTCTTGTGACCGAAACTCACCGGGCGGGCAAGCTGGACGAAGGACATGCCTGTGTGGAGGACATCCTCGGAGGCCTGCGCGTGTGCGAGTGCGAAGCCGGGGGCAATCACGATGTAGGGGCCGAACTTGTCGATCGCCGCGATCATCTGCTCGGTGTAGGCCGGCGTAGCCGACCCCGTCGAGGTCAAGAGGTCGCCCGAGGCCCTGATCGCCTCCCGCCAATCCGTTGCCTCCACCTGAGCTTCAACGGCAGAGGCCGGGAGCAGGTCACTGAGCGCACCGTGGGGTGCGACGGATTCAGTCATAGCGCCTCCTTGCGCATGAGGCCAGGTATATGTCACTCTGGCTGACTTTCTCCAAAGGTAGGGCATTTTCCTTCACGCGTCCAGCCCGGACACATAGGGGTGGAGTAGATCGCGTCGGGTCGCCTCATGAGACGCGTGAAAAGCCCCGTCCCCGCACCCCGCGCGGGCAACCAGCGACGCGTCTCGACCTCCGGGCAAGCGCTCAGAACTGCGAGCACATGCAGCAGGTGCGTTGCCGCCGAACCCGGCCAGAACTCGCGCGTCCGCCACGCGCGACTCGCGGGGATTTCCCGGGCGGCCGTCTGTGGAGGATCAGTAGCCAGGGGCGCGGATTACCTCATACGATGGCGGTGGCGGCCGATACGTGGGATGCCGGGCAGCACCTCGTCGGTGCCCGTCGGTTGGCGATCGTGCGGACCATGAGTTCCCGGGGGCGCCATCCGTCATCTGAGTGGCGGCCTCCAACATCTCGTTGTCGAAGAGCACCATGCGTCCCGCCGTGGACGGCAGGAACGGGCTAATCAGCTCCACGGCGCGCAACGGAATGATCAGGAGCACGTTCTCGATGACGAGCAGCAACGCGATCACTGCGGTCAACGCCGCAGCACTGTGTCGAAGGAGCGCACCCACGACGAACGCGAAGAGCGCGATCGCCACGAGGTACAGAGGCAGACCCACGGCCACCAGTGTGGAGCGAATCATTCCCGTCGAGTACTCGCCCGCAATCGTCAGCACGCCGAGAACCGCCACGGG
>DGBM01000051.1 GCA_002384765.1 Demequinaceae bacterium UBA4004 | reverse complement strand
TATTTCTCAAGCGCGCCGTTGTTGGCGGCATCGAGAAGGTATTCGAGATCAACCGGAATTTCCGCAACGAGGGCGCGGATTCCTCGCACTCGCCGGAGTTTTCCATGTTGGAGGCCTACGAGGCGTATGGCGATTACTCCACGATGGCGACACTGACGCAGGATCTGGTGCAAACGGCCGCCACGGACCTGTTTGGTTCCACGACGGTGATGCACGCTCATGGCGAGGAATACGACCTCGGCGGCGAATGGCCCTCGATCACGCTCTATGGTTCCCTGTCGGAGGCCCTGGGCCGCGAGATTTCTCCGCACACCTCCGTCGAGGACTTGCTCAGGCTGTGCGATTTAGGCGACATTTCCGTCGACCCCAAGCAGGCGAACCACGGCAAGCTCGTGGAGGAGCTGTGGGAACACCATGTGGGCGCCGGGCTCACGGCCCCCACGTTCGTCAAGGACTTCCCGGTCGAGACGAGTCCGCTGACGCGCGACCACCGCACCACCGAGGGCCTCGTGGAAAAGTGGGACCTGTATGTGAGCGGCTTCGAATTGGCGACCGCCTACTCCGAGTTGGTGGACCCCGTGATACAGCGGGAGCGCTTCGCGCAGCAGGCGCGCATGGCCGCGTTGGGCGACGCCGAGGCGATGCGGCTGGACGAGGACTTCCTCACGGCGATGGAGCACGGCATGCCGCCCGCGGGTGGTCTGGGCATGGGGATCGACCGACTGCTGATGGCCCTCACCGGTCTTGGAATCCGCGAGACCATTCTGTTTCCCCTAGTCAAGCCCGAGGAGCGGTCATGAGCATCGGAACGCTCGCCATGGGGCTGCTCCCGTCGATCGGCGTCGGGGGCCTGTTCTTCTTCATCATGCGCGGGATCATCCGCGCGGACCGGCGCGAACGGGAAGCGATCGCCCAGCTGGATCGCGACGAGGCGCAGCGTGCCCAGCGCCTTACCGCGGAGCACGGCGACCAGCCCACGGAATAGGTTGCCGCTGTCGGCAATGGTTTCTTCAAGCGTAGTTTATCGCCGCAATCATTGACGAATCCGACAAGAATGCAACGGATACGATCCGACCATAGGCATCGCGCGTCTTATTGTGTGAAGATTGGAGCGTCACCTAGAAAGGAAATGCCGTGGCACAGAAGGTTCAAGTGGTTCTCGTCGACGATGTCGACAACGGTCCCGCAGACGAGACGGTGAAGTTTGCCGTTGAGGGCGTGCAGTATGAAATCGACCTTTCGACCGCACATGCGGCCGAAATGCGTGCCGCACTCGCGCCATGGATTGCCGCCGCGCGAAAGGTGTCAGGCAGGTCGTCGGCCACATCGCGCTCGGGCTCGGACGTGAGCAAGGTGCGGGCGTGGGCCAAGGCGAACGGTTACGACGTGTCGGAGCGCGGGCGCATCTCGACCACGGTGCGTTCCGCGTACGACGCGGTTCACTAGAAACGCCGACGGCGCACTAAGGCGGCGGGGCACCCCCACCGCTCGTGCTGGCGCCCGGCTCGTGGCAGGCTGAACTCATGACCACGTTCTTCGTCGGCACCCATCCACCCGACGGCCTTGGCACGCCAGTGGGCCAAGGCGAGGGCATCTGGCGCGCGGAGATCGACGCCGACGGCGTGCTGTCGGCGGCGCAGATCGCCGTCGAGCCCGCCCCCTCGTTCGCGGTGGCACACCCGCGCCAGCCCTTGCTGTACGCGGTCGAGGAGTCGCACCCGACATCACTGGCGGTGTGGAATGTCGCCGAGCTGCCGCACGAGGTCGCGCGCGTCGACTTCGACGGCTCGCAGGGTTGCCACGTGTTGATGGCTCCCGACGCGGCCACGGTCTACGTGTGCCACTACGGCACGGGCGAGGTCAGTGTGATTCCGCTCGCGCTCGACGGGATGCCGGCGCCTGCCGCGCCGGCGCAGACGATCTCGCACGAGGGGTCGGGGCCGCGGGTCGACCGCCAGACAAGTTCCCACGCGCACTCCGCGGCGTTCGCGCCCGGGGGTCGGCACCTGCTGGTCGCCGACCTCGGGACGGACCAGCTCAGGCGGTACACGATAGGCGAGGACGGGCTCCTGTACGAACCCGGAATCGCGGCCGATCTTCCTCCCGGGTCCGGCCCGCGCCACCTCGCCGTTCGCGGCGAGTCGCTGTACGTCGTGTGCGAACTCGACCATCGGCTAAGGACCCTGCGGTGGGACCGCGCGTCGGGCACGGCCGAGGTGATTGCGGACCATCCCACCACCTTGGCGCCACGACGCACGGGCGACGCCCTCTCCAGCGCCCACGTGGCGCTGGTGGATCGCCACGAGGGAGACGTGTTGCTGGTGTCGGTGAGGGGCGCCGATGTGATTTCCGTCTTCGACGTCGCGCCGGAGGGCGAGCTGACCTACCGCGCGGCATTCGACGTGGGCTACTGGCCACGGCACTTTGCCGTGGTGGGGGAGTATCTGGCGGTGGGCGCCGAGCTGGGGCACGAGGTCCGGGCCTTCCCGCTTGCCGAGGTGCTCGCCCTCGCGCCGGAGACCGAATCGGGCGCGATCGCGTCGTTGCCCCACCTGTCCGCGCGGGTCACCAGCCCGGCCTGCATCGTCCCCGCGTAGGCGGCGACCGCCCCGAACCGGCGAGCCGCCGGGACGTTGGCCGTGAGCGCTTCGCGCGCAGATGCGACAGGATGGACTCATGACTTACACACTCATCCTGCTCCGCCACGGCGAGAGCGAATGGAACGCCAAGAACCTCTTCACCGGTTGGGTCGACGTGCCCCTCAACGAGAAGGGCTGGGGCGAGGCCAAGCGCGGCGGCGAACTGCTGAAGGCCGAAAACGTGCTCCCCGACGTGGTCCACACCTCCCTGCTGCGGCGCGCGATCATGACCGCCAACCTGGCCTTGGACGAGGCCGATCGGCACTGGATCCCCGTGAAGCGCGACTGGCGACTCAACGAGCGCCACTACGGCGACCTCCAGGGCAAGAACAAGGCCGAGACGCTCGAACAGTATGGCGAAGAGAAGTTCATGACCTGGCGCCGCTCCTACGATGTGCCGCCGCCCGTCATCTCGGCCGACAACCAGTACACGCAGGAGGGTGACCCTCGCTACGCGGGCGAGCCGATCCCCAAGACGGAGTGCCTCAAGGATGTTCTCGAGCGCGCGCTGCCCTATTGGGAGTCCGCGATCGTGCCGGACCTCAAGGCGGGCAAGACGGTCATGGTGGCCGCCCACGGCAACTCGTTGCGCGCCATCATCAAGTATCTGGACGGCGTGGGTGACGACGAGATCGTCGGCGTGAACGTGCCTACTGGCATCCCGCTTGTCTACGAACTCGACGAGCAGACCCTCAAGCCCATCAAGGCCGGCGGAACCTACCTCGACCCCGACGCCGCGGCGGAGGCCATCAAGGCCGTGGCCAACCAGGGCAAGAAAGGGTAGCCTCGAATCACAGACGTTCGGTCGACCTCTCATTGTCGGCCGACAAAGCGAAGGGCCCCGCCATGAGGCGGGGCCCTTCGTCGTCGTGTGCGGTGGGCTAGATGCGCGCGCCTTCGCCAGTGTGATCGCCGGTCACCAAGTACACGATCCTGCGCGAGATGCCCACGGCGTGATCGCCGAACCGCTCGAAGTAGCGCGCCAGCAGCGAGATGTTGAGGATCTCTTGCGGGGTCGCCTCGAAGCCGTCGGCGAGCACACGCTTGTATGCCTCGGCATGCAACTGATCCAGGGCGTCGTCATCGCTCACGATCCGCGCCGCCACGTTGAGGTCACGGCCCTCGATGAGTTCGACAATCTCCTCCGCGGCCTTCTTGGCGGCCTCCACCATGCCGGTCACCAGGTCAGAATGCGAATCGGGGACGGCGCTGTCGGGGTAGACGCGACGGGCGTCCTCCGCGATGTGCTGGGCAAGGTCGCCCATGCGTTCCAGTGCCGCGGAGATCCGCAGGCTGACGATGATGGTGCGCAGGTCGAGCCCCACGGGCTGCTGCTGTGCGATGAGCAGGACGCACCGTTCGTCGACGGTTCCCTCGATGTCGTCGAGCTTGGCGTCATCGGCGATGACTTGTTGCGCCAATTCCACGTTCTTGGTCAGCAGTGCCTCACCAGCGCGGTCGATGGCCGTGGACACGTGCCGAGCCATGGCTGCAAGATCGTCGGCAAGTTCCGACATCTCGGCGGTAAACAGCGTGCGCATGGTTCTCCCTCGGTAGGGCGGGTCCTTCCTAGTGTGGCACTCCTAGTGTGGCACTCGCGGCGTGTTTGGAGGCAGAAGTGACCCGTGGGCGTGGTGAATAATCAGTGACGACCGTGAACATTCGGTAAAGGTCTCATCTCCGGTGACGGCGTAGCGAGGGTCTGATGTCGCGCGCGAAGGCGCCGTCACGACGGGATGACGACGGTCTTGATTCCCTCGCCAGCCGCTGCGGCATCAAAGGCCGTGCGGAACTCACGGATCGGAACCGCGCGCGTCACGAGTGGTCCCAGGGTGACAAGCCCCTGCTCGATGAGCGCCATGGCCCTGCGCCACGACGTCGGAGTGGACGCGAAGCCGCTTGTCACGCTGAGCTCCTTGTACAGCACAAGATCTAGTGGCGCCGTGACGTCCTTGCCGAAGATTCCGACGTGCACGTAGCTTGCGCCCCTCCGAGCAGCGCCGAGGGCGGTCGCCGCGCCCCGCGCGCTTCCGGAGCATTCGATGACCACGTCGAAACTGTCGACCTCGGGAGTGCTCGTCGTCGTGGCGATGCCCAAACTTGCCGCGACGGCGAGACGTTCGGCGTCCTTCTCCAGGCCCGCGAGCACCACCGTGCCGCCCTGTGCTCTGGCGACCTGGGCGGCGAGCTGACCCATCGCCCCGGGGCCGGTGACAAGCACGCGATCCCCGGCATTCACGATGGGCGGATCGAGCAAGCACTGCGTGACGCAGGACAACGGTTCAGAAAGAACGCCGTCTAGCTCGCCGAGGCGGTCCGGCAGAACGTGCAGATTGACCACGGGCATGACGGTGAAGCGAGCGAAACCACCGTTCTCGAAGGACCCGAGCGAACGGCGGTTTGGGCACAGGTTGCGTCTGCCAGCACGGCACCAGTCACATGTCTCGCAGGTGGAGTAGTAGGTCTCGCACGCCACTCGAGCGCCGATCCACGCGGCGTCGGTCACCTCTCCGACCGATTCGACGACGCCGAGGATCTCGTGGCCCATGACCACCGGCGGATCGCAGGGATATTCGTCGTGGGCGACGTGGATATCAGTTCCGCAGATCCCGGTGGCGATGACCCGTACCCGCGCATAGCCCGGTGCGGCCACTGGCTCTGGCACGTCCTGAAGCACCACGGCATCGGGGCCGAGACCGGCTTTGACAATCGCCTTCATCGTGGCCCCGCTCACCGGGATACCGTCGGCGTGGCATCGCTCTGCGGGGCAGTGGTGCCCGGGCGAGGACGTGTGGCGGCGGCCTTGGATGCCTCGAGCGATGCAAGTCCGACGGCGAAGGTGGCTCGTGATCTGCGCATTTCCTCGTTCTCTCTTCCCTGGTTGGAACTCGTATGTGGGTTGCGGTCCGCCGCGGATATCTGTCGTCGACCGTCCGCTCGCCGTGAAGCGTGCTGGTCAGTCAGGCGTCGCCACCAGGATGTCCCGTACGAGCGCAGCGAGCTCGGCGTCGGCCGCGAGGAACTGGCGCAGCGTGCGGCGGGTAGGGCCGAAGTCGGCGAACTCGGAGATCCCCATCCCGTCCGGCTCATAGGCGCGGCTGAACTCCGGGATCAGTCGCCCGAGCTCGTCGATGATGGCCGGGTCGACCGGCACGTCGATTCGCGAGGGCAGTGCAAGGCCGTTGGCATTGATCCTTGCCTGCCACTCGAACGGAGGCGAGATCACCAGCTCCCCGCCCACCAATTCGGTCAGGTGCAGGTGGTGACGGAACGCGGCGCAAAGCACCCTGGTGCGGTACCCGCGCTCGGTGAAGATCGCGTGGGCGCGCTTGAGCGCCGCCACGCCCGCCCAATCTAGGGTGCCTGGGGTCATCAGGGTNNGGGCCCATCTCTTCCGTTGGCAGGCCAGCGGCTTCGCGCCGTAGCAGCCCACGCTCGACGGCCTCTGCGACGGCGACAACTTGCGCCACGCTGAAGGACAGCGTCGCATTGACACTCACTCCGCGAAACGTCACCTCTTCTATGGCCTCGATGCCTGCCTTGGTGGCGGGTAGCTTGACAATGATGTTGGGAGCCAGGGTGGAGAAGTGCTCGGCCTGGTGGGCGAGCGCTGCGGCGTCGCGGTGCAGGCGCGGGTCTGTCTGGATGGAAAGCCGCCCGTTGCGGCCGCGGTACCGGTCGAAGATCGGCTCGAGGATCGCTGCTGCGTTGATCGAAAGCTCCTCTACTACACGCCAGCCAATTTCGGACTCGCCGGCGGTCGGTCGTTCTTCGGCGAGCTCGGCAATCCGGGCCGTCCACCTGGGTAGGTCGGCGTTGATGGCAGCCAGCGCGATCACTGGGTTGCATGTCGCCCCCACGGCGCCGAAGCCGATGGAACGGCGTAGTTGCTCGGGGTCGGCGGAGTCATTCCATAGGGCCGTCTGAGGGAAGGCCTCGGTCATTCGACCCAGCGGGGTGCTGGTATCGACCGGCACCCGGTCCTGGTCGAGCTGGGTCATCGAGTCCTCCGCTGCATTCGTTCGCGTGATCGCCTTGGGCGTGTGCGGGCCCGCATGGCTGCGGGCTTGGCTCACGACCTCATTTCATTGCAAGACCTTAACTCGTGTCAAGCAAATGTCCTGACAAACTTACAGGCGAGTATCGCGCCGATGAACTGGGCGCTCGACCGCGCGGGGGAGGCGTTCAACTGGCGAAGAGAGTGGTGTCGAACGTGTACCGCGACGCTCGATAAACGTGTTGACCGAACTCCACAGCAACGCCGGATTCATCGAATGAGGTTCGCTCCATGATCAGCAGCGCGGCCCGCGGAGGCTCGTTGAGCATGCGGGCCTCTGCAGCGGTTGCAGCACGCGCACCGATGCGCTGATGGGCGATGCGCGGCCTGACTCCGCGACCACGAAGGCATTCGTAGAGACCGTCGACCTCGAGCTCTTCTCGGGGAGGAGCGATCGCGGTCGCGAGGAAGTTCGTCATGATGGCGATGGGCTCTTCGGCGGCCAGGCGCAGCCGCCGAAGGCGGACCACTTCAGTTCCTTCCACGACGTCGAGCGCCGCAGCGACCTCGTGTGATGCAGGCACCACGTCGTGCCCAAGCACGACTGTGGCTGGGGACTCGCCGATCTTCGACAACTCGTCGTAGAGGCTTGTGAGGGTGATTGGCCGGTGGATTGTGACCGGCGCGACGTGAGTTCCGACTCCACGCTGACGAATCACGTGCCGCTTGTTGACGAGCTCCGCTATCGCCTGGCGTGCCGTAGGGCGTGATATCCCCAAGCGCGTGGCGAGCGAGAGCTCATTCTCGAGGAGCTCTCCCGGCGCCAGGCGGCCGTCGTCAATTGCGGCCTGGACGGCCTGGGCCACCTGGTGGTACAGGGGAACGGGGCTCGTCCGGTCAAGCTCGATGCGTAGCTGCTGCGCCACGGCATCCTCCTCGTCGATCGGGCCCACTGTGGGGCTTCACTGCGCTCGAAAACGGTGGTGTCACGAGAATATCGCCACCGCGGTCGGGCGTACTCATGAATGTATGTCCGGACATTTGGTGGCGCCAATGGGTGACGACGCGACGGCCTCTCGCCGGTGGGCGCAGCCGTCTGCCGCAAGGCTTGGTCCCGATGCATGGCCCCGGGCCATCGGCGTAGAGGGCCGAACTCGGAGCTCCGCGGAACGGCGGGCGAGTCGGGCTTGGCGCTCGCCAGCACGAGGATTGCCGCAGACGGCGCCGCGACCTTCATGCGCCCCCCGATGGCGCCCGCGGGCGCGCCGACACCTCGTCCAGGGCACTCGATTCATATTACGATTTGGTTACATATGCTCATAGGTAGCACGTATTCATATAGCCTCCAATACGAGAACAACCCGGTTGTCTCACAGGCACGGAACCAGTAACAACAGAAAGGTCATGCAATGAAGCATGGATCAGTAGCGCGAATCGCGGGCGTCGCACTCGTAGGCATGTTCGCCACCGCGGCGTTGACATCCTGCAGCGCGGGCGATGACGGCGCCGGGGGCGCGACCGGCGGAGGCGAGAGCGGCGGAACTGTCAGCGTCACCCTGGCCAACCACGTCTGGACCGACATCATCAAGGACAAGATCCCCGAGTTCGAAGCCCAGACGGGCATTAAGGTCGAACTCACCCAGCTCGCCGAAGATCAACTGACGGACCAGTACAAGGTGAAGCTGAACGCGGGCTCCTCTGACATGGACGTCATGATGTACCGCCCACTCCAAGAGGGCAAATTGTTCGGCCAGAGCAACTACCTGGCGGATCTGACCGACAAGGTCAAGAGCAACGCTGACTGGGACTGGAGTGACTTCCAAGGCGGGCCCGTCGGGCTCACCACGTACCAGGACAAGGTCCTTGGTATCCCCATGATCACCGAGACGGAGGTTCTGTACTACCGCAAGGACCTGCTCGAGCAGGCGGGCCTGGACGTGCCGACGACGCTGGACGAGCTCGAGGCAGCGGCCAAGGCGATCAGCGAGGCGAACCCTGGCATTGCCGGCTTCGTGTCCCGCACGGGTCGGTCCGCGGCGGTGACACAACTCTCCGGTTACCTCTACAGCTTCGGCGGCGAGTGGATCGACGACCAGGGCAACTCCGCAGTCGGAAGCGACGAGGCCAAGGCGGCCTACGCTTACTACGGCGGTCTCCTTCACAACTATGGTCCTGACAATCTCAGCACTGACATGAGTTGGCCCGAGGCCTTCGCGATCTTCACCCAGGGCAACGCGGCCTTCCTCACGGACGCTTCCAGCCTGTACAAGAACACGACCGACCCGGAGAAGTCCACCGTCGGCGACCAGGTCGGATTTGCGGCCTTCCCCGCAGGCCCAGCCGGTTCGCACCCGTACAACGTGGCAGCCTGGGGTCTCGGCATCAACTCGCAGTCGAAGCACCAGGACAACGCGTGGAAGTTCATCGAATGGGCGACCAGCCCAGAGATGACGCTCGAGGTCCAGGCTGCGGGTGTGCCGGGAGCGCGCTCTTCAGCGTGGGAAGACCCGGCCGGCACAGCCAACCTCCCGGCCGATCTTGCCAAGGCGATCGCGGCGAATGGTGAAGGCGGAGTCGGCGCCGACCGTCCGCTGGTCATCGGAGTAGCGGAAGCGCGTGAAATCGTGGGCGGTCCGATTGTCGCGGCCATCGCCGGTGACGACTCGAACGCCGCCGCGGACGAGGCTGACGCGGCTCTCCAGCAACTGCTGGACGCCGAGAAGTAGTCAGCGCGGGTGGGTGCCTCTCCGCCGTAGTGTCGGAGAGGCACCTTCCTGTTGATTGCGCCCTTCACTGTCTGTCGACTCACTGATTGAGATGCACCACATGACTATCAAAACTGACGAGAAGTCACCTCCCGTAGAAGTCTTCTCCCGATGGGCCAACACCCATCGAAAATGGCTGTTCGCTGCGCCCGCGATGATCTTTGTCACGCTGCTCATAGCCTTTCCGATCGGCTGGACGCTGTACCTGAGTCTTACCAACGCGCAAGGATCCGTGCGTTCGCCCTTTCGCTTCATCGGTTTAGAGAACTATGTGAGTGTCCTGACGGACACCGAGAGGTTCTGGCCGGCGGCCGCTCGCACGGGAATATTCACCGGCGGCGCCGTTGTCCTCGAACTGATCGCCGGGATGGGCATTGCACTCCTGCTTCGGCGCGCTTTTCGTGGGCAGAAGTGGATTCGCGTATCCATGCTGTTGCCGTTCGTCGCGACCCCCGTCGCCGTTGCCATGATGTGGCGCCTCATCCTTGAGCCCAACATCGGGTTTGCGAACCAATTCCTCGGTTGGTTCGGCATCCCTGCACAACCATGGTTGTCGAATCCCGAAACCAGTCTGGTGACGCTCCTCTTGGTGGACATCTGGGAATTCACCCCCATGGTTGCCATCATCCTGCTCGCTGGTCTGACGTCCTTGCCCGAGGAGCCGGACGAGGCGGCCAGGATCGACGGCGCCAGCGCGTGGCAACGCTTCTGGTACGTCACCTTGCCTCTGGTCAGGCCCGTGGTGGTCGTCGCGATTGTGCTCCGAGCGATCGATGCCCTCAAGACGTTTGACCTGTTATACGTGACCAAGGGTCAGGGTGGCGGATCCTTCCACGAGGCGGAAACCCTCAACATCTACGTCTACGGACTGAGCTTTCAGTACAACGACTTCGGAGTGGCCTCCGCGGTGTTGATCATCTTCTTCCTGATGATTCTCGCGGTCATGTGGCTGCTCACGTTACGTAAGAAAGAGAGCGACGTATGAGCGCCACCAACACTTCCGAGAAGTCGGTGCTGCGGGAGCAGCCTAAGCCGAAGCGTCGCAAGCCCACCGCATACGCGATATTCCGCGCGATCATGCTAGTCCTGATCGTGGTCATTTTTGTCGGACCGCTGTTGTGGATGCTGTTGTCGTCTTTCAAGACCAATGTGGATATCCAAAATACGAGCAAGGCGTTCATCTTCGACCCGATTTTGGACAACTACAAGGCGGTACTGGGGGACGGTGGGTATCTGAAATTCGTCTTCAATAGCCTGTGGATTGCCGTAAGTTCGACCGTGATCTCACTTGTGCTCGGCGTGCCCGCCGCCTTTGCGATGAGTCGGTTCTCGATGCAGAAGTCGGCGCTCGTGGTGCTCATGGCGAGAATTATCCCGGGTATCAGTCTGCTCGTGCCGTGGTTTTACGTGTTTGCCAACCTCGGTTGGGTTGGCAGTTACGGCGTGATGATTCTCTCGCACATGTTCATCCTCATTCCGGTCAGTACGTACATCATGATGTCCTTCTTCGACTCGTTGCCACTGGAGCTTGAGGAAGCGTCCCTCGTCGACGGACTGACGCACATCGGCGCGTTCTTCAGGATCCTTCTTCCCTTGTCGGTGCCGGGAATAGCCACGGCTGGGATCCTGTCGTTCATCTTCTCCTGGAACAACTTCATGTTCGCCCTGGTGCTCACCGGCGCGGACACCAAGACACTGCCTGTCGCGGTGTTCAATTTTGTCTCCTACGCAAGCATCGACTGGGGTGCCATCATGGCCGCCACCGTGGTGATGACCCTGCCGATTATCGTGATCTCGCTGTTCTTGCAGAAGTACATCGTCTCCGGCCTGACCGCCGGCGCGACCAAGGGCTGATCGATGGGATCGCGTCCCCCGATCGTTGTCATGGGCGTGCAAGGCTCGGGCAAGAGCACCATCGGCGCCCTGTTGGCGGCACGACTCGGCGTCCCGTTCATCGACGGCGACAATCTGCACTCCGCGCAGAACAAGGAGTGGATGGCGTCGGGGCGTGCCCTCTCCGACGTGCAACGGCTGCCGTGGCTGCAATCGGTAGGCGAGGCACTGGCAACCGGAGCGGGTTCCGGTGTGGTCGTGGCGTGTTCCGCTCTCAAACGCAACTACCGGGACCTGCTCCGCGAGTACGCTCCGGCGATGTTCACGGTCTTTGCCCAAGGGGATATCGACCTGATCCGCGCGCGCATCGAAGCCAGGGACCATGAGTTCATGCCGCTTTCGCTGCTGCAGACCCAGTTCGACGACCTCGAGGAACGCCAGGACGACGAGCTCGGCCTGACCGTGGACATCTCGAAGAGCCCCGAAGATGTCGTCGAGGCCATCGTCGCGCAGACCGATGCGAGGAACTTCAGTCATGAAGATTAGCCGGATCGAGACGTTTCTGGTGCCGCCAAGATGGCTGTTCGTCAGGATCGAGACAGACGAGGGTGTCGTGGGATGGGGGGAGGCGAGCCTCGAGGGTCACTCCGACGCCGTGCGCACGGTCGTGGATCAGTTCGCGGAGCACCTGGTCGGCTCCGATCCCGCCCGCATCGAGGACCACTGGCAGGTGCTGACCAAGAGCGGCTTCTATCGCGGTGGCCCGGTCTTCGGCAGCGCGGTGTCCGGCGTCGACCAGGCGCTGTGGGACATCAAAGGCAAGGCACTCGGCGTCCCCGTCTACGAACTGCTCGGCGGGTACGTCCGCGACCATATCCGCATGTACGGCTGGGTTGGCGGCGACAATCCGAGCGGAATTGCCGACGCTATTCAGGCGCAGATCGACGTCGGGCTGACCGCCGTCAAGATGAACGCCGCCGGCACCATCGCGCCGCTGGGCACCGTCGCTGAGATCGATGGCGTCCTCGAACGGGTGGCCGCGGCACGCGAGGTGCTCGGTCCGGACCGCGACGTGGCCGTCGACTTCCATGGCCGCTTCACGCTGGCAAACGCGCGCCGTGTCGCCCCGCTGCTGGAGCCGCTGCGCCCGTTCTTCCTCGAAGAACCCGTCGTCCCGGAGAACTCGCACCTCATCGGGCAGCTCGCGCGGGCGACGTCTATCCCGATAGCGACGGGCGAGCGACTGTACAGTCGACAGGACTTCCTGCCGGTGCTGCAGGCCGGCATCGCGGTGGCTCAGCCGGACCTCTCACACGCGGGCGGGATCTCCGAGGTGCGTCGCATTGCGGCGATGGCCGAGGTCTACGACGTGCAACTCGCCCCACACTGCCCGCTCGGCCCGATCGCACTGGCCGCCTGCTTGCAGGTCGGCTTCGCCACGCCGAACTTCCTGATCCAGGAGCAGAGCATCGGCATTCACTACAACCGTGGTGCCGAGGTCTTGGACTACGTGGTCGACACGGCCCCGCTGCAGTTCGTGAACGGCAACATCGAACGGCTTACCGGTCCCGGCTTGGGAATCGACGTCGATGAGCAGGCGGTCCGGGCGGCCGACGTCCACGGACACAGTTGGCGCACGCCGTTGTGGCGCCATTCCGATGGCTCGCTCGCGGAGTGGTGAGGTCGATCTTGAACAACTTCCTGCATGAACTCGGACGCGAGCGTCTGCTCGTCATCATCCGCGGCACGGACCCTGAAGCCGCGATCGCGGCGGGGCGCACCCTGATCGGCTCGGGCATTCGGTTTCTCGAGGTGTCGTTGGTCACGACGGAGGCCTTGCGTGTCATCTCCGAGTTGGCCCGCGTGGCCTCGGACGACGCCGTCATCGGGGCCGGTACTGTCCTCACCCACGAAGACGTCGACAGCGCCGCAGCGGCCGGCGCTCGGTTCATGGTCACCCCCGCGGTCACCGAGAGCGTTGCCGAATCGGTGGCACGCGCCATACCGGTTCTTGCCGGTGCGTTCACGCCGACCGAGGTTGTCGCGGCTATGGACCTGGGAGTCACCGCAGTCAAGCTGTTCCCGGCCGCCCTCGGCGGCCCCGCCTACCTGCGCGCGTTGCGCGACCCACTGCCCGACGTGCCGTTTGTCCCGGTGGGCGGGGTCGACATCGCACTCGCCGCCGACTACCTCGCGGCTGGCGCCGTCGCGGTCGGAGTGGGCAGTCCCCTGGTCGGGGATGCCGCTCGCGGCGGTGACCTGGCCGCACTGGATGCACGCGCCACGGCGTTCCTCGCCGTGACCCGCGCCTCGCACGGGTCGCCATGACTGGGCCCGACGTCGTCACCCTCGGCGAGACGATGGTCAGCCTCCGCACGGGCACTGCACTGCGCCTTGGGGGGACGCTGACGATGACGATGGCCGGCGCCGAGTCCAACGTCGCGATCGGGCTTGCGCGCCTGGGTCACTCGGTGCGCTGGTGCGGTCGGGTGGGTGGCGACGAACTCGGTGCCTACATCCTCCGTACACTGCGGGCCGAGTCGGTGGCAGTGGACACGGTCGTTGTCGACGCGAGCCGACCCACCGGACTCATGCTGGCGGAGCGGCGCGTTGCCGACGTCTCACGGGTGAACTACTACCGTGCGGGATCGGCCGGTTCCGCCCTCGCAGCGACGGACATTGAGGCTGGCGTCGCCGATGCGCCGCGCATCGTGCACGTGACGGGCATTACCCCGGCGCTCTCGTCGTCGGCGGCCGATGCCGTCGCCGCTGCGGTCCGCGCCGCCCGAGGCGCAGGGGCGCTCGTCAGTGTGGATGTCAACTACCGGTCGAAGCTGTGGACGCCCGCACAGGCAGGTCCGGTGCTGTCCGAGCTGGTCCGCAGCGCGAACATCGTGGTCGCCTCAGAGGACGAATTGGGGCTCGTTGCGCCTGCGGATGAGGCGTCTGCGGCGGTCGAACTCGGGGAGGCCGGCGTGAGCCATCTCGTCATCACGCGGGGCGCTCGTGGTGCGACGGTTTGGCATGGCGGCGCGGCGCACGATGCGCTGGCCGTCCCCGTCGCGGTGCGGGACACGGTCGGCGCGGGCGATGCCTTCACCGCCGGATTCCTGTCCGGGGTGCTTGACGGGCTTTCCCCCGTTGGCGCGCTCCACCGCGGCACCGTCACCGCGGCGTTCGCGGTGGCGGCGGTGGGTGACTGGGAGGGGTTGCCGACCCGCAGCGAGCTCGCCCTCCTGGATTCCGAGGCCGGTTCAACACTGCGGTGACGAGACTGCGCTGGCCAGCCACGGATCGATTCGTGGGGTGCTAGCGCAGTGCCGTCGGCCCATCTACCCGCGGCCCGTTGATCGCGCTGCAGTCAATCGCGCTGCAGTCAATCGCGCTGCGGTCACCAGTCGTGGACCGTGCCGTCGGCGAGCCTGTTGAACGGCAGGTACGCCTGCTCGTAGGGGTACTTGCCGGCCTCGTCCACATCGAGCGTGACGCCAAGCCCGGGCTCGGCGCCGGGGTGCAGATAGCCGTCACTCCACGTGAAGGTCTGGCGGAAGACTTGGTTGGTCTTCTCGCCGTGCTGCATGTACTCCTGGATGCCGAAGTTGTGGATCGACAGGCCCAGGTGCAGCGCGGCGGCCATGCCCACGGGTGACACGTCGGTGGGTCCGTGCATGCCCGATTTGATGTGGTACTGCGCGGCGAACTCGAGGAGCTTCTTGAGGTGCGAGATGCCGCCCGTGTGCGTCACGGCCGAGCGCACGTAGTCGATGAGCTGCTCGCGGATGATGGTCTGGTAGTCCCAGACGGTGTTGAAGA
>DGBM01000067.1 GCA_002384765.1 Demequinaceae bacterium UBA4004 | reverse complement strand
CTGAAAATCGTGAGGTCACGGGATCGACGCCCGTCGGAGCCACTGGGACCCCGAGGGGGCTTCCACACCGAGGAGATCGCAGTGGCGTCGGCTCGCCTACTGGGACGGGGGCTTCTTCGTGGCGAGAGAGGAAATTCGTGCGCCGTGACCACAGTCCGGCCACGTCCCCTCCCCATTGGAGTGAGGAATAGTCCGACGACACGGCCCGTCCCGGAGCATCCCCGCGCGAGGCGCGCAGCTCCTAGAGACTCCACGTGCTATAGGGAGAGCCCCCCGTCGACCGGTACCGTGATTCCGGTGACGAAACGCGCAGCGGACGATGCGAGCCAGGCGACCGCGTGCGCGACCTCCTTCGCCTCGCCAGGGCGGCCAAGCGGGGTTGCGGCTATGTTCGCCTCCATGGTTTCACCCGACAGCGATAGGGTCGCGTCGGTCAGAATAAACCCGGGGGCGACAGCGTTGACCGTCACTCCACCGGGCGCCAATTCGCGGGCAAGAGAGCGCGTCAACGCGATAAGGCCCCCTTTCGCAGCAGCGTAGTTCGATTGTCCGACGTTTCCGTTCATGCCGACGATCGATGAGATATTGATGATCGCAGCCCGGTCGGACTGAGACAGCAGTGGAAGCGCGGACCGTATGCATGCGAATGCTGCGGTCAAGTCGACGGAAATGACCTCGTTCCACTCGACGTCCGACATGCGGGCGATTCGACGGTCGCGCGTGATTCCGGCGTTGTTAACGAGGACGTCGATGCGACCAAAGGTCTCAGAGGCGACATCGACGATCGTCGCGGCAGCACCCGGTTCATGGAGGTCCGCCGCTACCGTAGCTGCCAAGCCGCCGAGGGCCTCCACCTCCAGCGCAGCGACGCGTGCTTCCTCCATATTCTCGTGATACGCGATTACGAGATCGAAGCCCTCCTCGGCCAGGAGTCGGACACAGGCGCGTCCGATACCCCTCGAGCCCCCAGTCACCACCGCGACCGGACGAGGTGGCGCGTTCATACGTCGCCGTTCACCTGAGCGACGCGGATGGCTGGATCCGGACAAGCCCTTCCTGGGCGGTCGTCGCTACCCGCACACCGTCTGGAGTGCTGATGGTACCTAGCGCCATGCCGCGCCCTGCCGAAGCGATGGGTGACTCCTGGTCATACAACAACCAGTCGTTGACGGAGAAGGGGCGGTGGAACCAGATGGCGTGATCCAACGAGGTTACGAGAAGCCCCGGTGTCCACATGTAAGCGCCGTGGGGGAGGAGGACGGGGGTGAGGAATGTGAAGTCCGACATGTAGGCGAGCGCTGCCGCGTTCAGGACCGGATCTTCGACCTCGATCTTGGATCGGATCCAGACCTGATTGTGCGGCGGGGTACCCTCTGGCGCCGTGCCGGTAGGCGGCCACGGTCCCCCCCAGCGCAAGTCGAAATCGTTCCAGGCGGTGATCGTGCCCATCTCGCTCATACCTTCCATGAACGACGGCCAATCGTCAGGCGATGGCGCGGACCGAACAGGCTCCACTCGCTCAAAACCCTCCGCGCCGTCATGGAATGAGGCCTGAGCGATCCAGATCAGTCGATCTCCTTGATATCCCGCGACCCTTCGTGAAGAGAACGTTCCGCCGTCTCGAGTGCGGGTGACCTCATACCGAACGGGCTGTCTCCCATCGCCGGCGACGAGGAAATAGCCATGCAGCGAATGGATGGGTCGGTCCGGCACTGTTCGCGACACCGCCGTCACGGACTGGCCGAGCAGATGGCCACCGTACAGATGCTGCATACCCCCCGCCGCTTCACCGATGAACACGTCGTGACCCTGCGGCTCGACGTCGAGCACCGATAGGAGGGATCCAGGAGCTTGTTCGGTCATTTGTCGGTCACCGTGCCTTTTCTTGAGGTCCGTTTCGGGCTTTGAGGGACGCGGCGAGCGGGATGGCGCCGCTAGCCCAGGCTTCTACCTTCTCATCTCCGTCGGTGTTGGTCACGACGATCTGAATCTCGATCCTCGCCAGGCCGTCCCCCACGTGAACATTCGTGACTTCGCCGGTGACCACGAGGACCTCATCGGGCCACACGGGTTCGAGGAAACGCACACCGAACGAGGACATGTTGGACGGCCCCAACCAGTCCGCGGCCAGGAGCGACGCTAGCCCCGCCTGGAACAACCCCATCGAGAAAACTGAAGGATAGCCCTCTGCCCGCGCCCGTTCGTCGTCGTGGTGCAGCGGGTTGAAGTCTCCACCGGCCCCCGCGTATCGAACGAAATCCGTACGGGTCACCGGCCCGATGACGCGTACCGGGGATGAGGTCCCCGCGACAGCAGTGCCGGGGTCTAGCTGGCGCATGCCATCGTCGGAAGTCATTCCGAACCTCTCGCGGCCGGCCGCTCTACCTGGATTATGGTCATGGCTTCTGTGACGAGAGGCTCGCCTGACCGGCCGACATACTCTGTCCGCAGCACAATCACCGTGAGCTCGCCGCCCCGTCGCCCGACCTTGCTGGAGACAGAGTCGACCGTGGTCTCACACGTGACGAGCTCGCCGGCTATCACGGGCCGATGATATTGCCACTCCTGTCCGGCATGGAGTACACGCGCGCCGTCAAGCCCAAGGATCGTGAACAGGTCCTCACCCTCATGAAAATGGGCGGCGACCGCAGTGAAGGTAGGCGGCGCGGGGATCCCTGAGAATCCCGATCCGATCGCGACGTTCCCGTCTCGGTACAAGGGATTCGAATCGTGCAAGCTGGTCGCGAACTCCTGGATCTTGCCTGCCTCCACAGGGAAAGTGGTTCGGCGAATTACTTCCCCTACGAGTTCCCCCGCCCGAATCAAGCGCCCGGCTCCGTCTGGCACCGGACGTCGTGAACGCCTGATACGTCGCGCAGGTGTTGCGCCACACGCCGCGCTAGCGACAGGCCTTGATCCAGAGGAACCTCGCCGGCCATGTGCACCAGGCGTAGCGTGGTTTGGAGCGTCACGGCCGGCATCTCGGCTAGGCGCCGGGCAAGCGCACGCGCTGCATCGTCGACATTCTCGCCCGTTTCCACGACGGTATCAATCAGACCGAGACGAACCGCGGCCTCCGTGGGGACCGGATCCCCGAGCAGTACCAACGGGAGCGCGGTGGGCGCGGGGGCCCACAGAGAGATACTCCTTGTACCGCCGGCGGCAGGGAGCATGCCCAGCTTCGATTCCGGCAATCCGACCATTGTCCCGGGAGCTGCGACTCGAAAATCGCACATCATCGACATCTCAAGTCCGGAGCCGAGCGCGTAACCGTGAAGCGCCGCTACCTTCGGTACCGGCAGAGTCCGTAACAAGAACCACGGGTCGCGGTCCCATCGGATTCTGCGCGCCTCGAAGATGGTCTCGGCGCTCCCGAACTCGCTCACATCGGCCCCGGCCGAAAAGTGCTTGCCTTCCGCCATCAAGACCATTGCCCTGATCTCGGGATTGTCACGGACAGCGGTAAATGCCTCAATGAGGGCGTCCCTCATCTCCAAGTTAACAACGTTCATGCGGTCGGGGCGTGTAAGCGTTACCTCAGCGACTCCTCCGTCATCGAATCGGAGGCGTACAACGTCTTCTCCGACAGTCATCGAGAGCTCGACCTAGTGTTAGATGGCATCTCGGTCACGACTCGGCTGCGGGGAATGAACGGCGAACTCGGATGAACCCGAAGTTCGCCGTCCACGGATCGCGCTTGGAGCAGATTCGCAGCCTTCGACATGACCCGACCTACGAACACCTCCGGGTCCGCACGCATGAGCCGACCGCCATCGCGATCAGAATCGATGCGCGAGCAGGCGGTCGTCAGTGAGGATTCCCACGGCGCCTCAAAGCGTCGACCGATTCTGGCCGCGTGAAGCAACGCAACCGTCGCGCACGCACCAATGATCCCACCCAAGGCGTCAGGGTAGGCCACCGCGGCAGGCACCGGTGAGGGTGCGCCCGGGGGCAATGCGAGGCCAGACGCCGCGTGCACCTGACTGCCGTAAGCGACCCAGTCGCGCTCCGAAACGTCATCGAACGCAGGGAGGCTCACGTGCACCGGGACGGCTGCAGCGAGTTGGGAAACCGCCAGGTCGGTGCGTGCCCGCCGGGAGAGATTGTCGAGGCACACGTGCGCCGTGTTGGACAGATCCGCGAAGAACTCTCTGTCACGATCCTGCCGAAGATCCAGATCGTAGCGCCGCTTGCCGTATGCAAGCGCATTGAACATCGCCGAGCGATCGCCTCGATCGGGAATGTGAACCCCGCTGGGATAGATTCCGCCGCCGTCTACCGCGCGCATCCCGTCAGGGCGGGCGGCAGGTTCAATAGTCAGCACCTCCGCCCCCAGCGCCGACAGGAGCCACGTTGCCAGCGGCCCCGACCACATGACGGTAAGGTCCAGGACTGACACACCGCTGAGTGGAGATTGTGGAGGCCCCGAAGGCACGGCAAGCCGAGGCATACGCCGCTCGCGGGAGGTCGGCTGCGCCGGCGCATAGTGCCCGCAGCCCCGAGCGTCCCTGTAGGGCACAACCGGAAGTCGCCATTCCTGCGCCGCCCGCGCCAAATCCTCAGGGTCCGCGAACGAGCGTGTCTGCGTCAATAACTCGAACAGCTCCGCATCGCCAGGGGAGCCCAGTTCGGTGGCGACCCACCCGCCACGGACCGGGTGCGGGACGCGGCGACGCGGGGCGTTCGCACCGTACGACCGCGCCATGATGAGGGGGAGAAGCAGAAATATCGGCACCGCAAGCGAGTTCACGTCGATCCGGTCGCCCGCCCATGAGCCCGCGATTGCGGCGGTTGCGAGCATGCCAGCCGCGGCGCGGGCGGGAACACCGGCTGGCAATCCCGGAATCGGGTCCGACGGATCCGTGAGCCTCGCTTCCCCACCGTTGGGGTCGCAGCCGGCGCCCGTGAGGCGGACAGCCCCGGGACCACTGCCACGCTCGTCGACCACGTCGCAGCCGTAGTCGACGAGCAGGAGGCCTAAAGCCTCCGCAATTCCATCCGAGCCTGATACAACCGCTCGTACTCCATCGAGCGGTAGTGACGCCGGGTTACTCATCGGCCCTCGAATCTCGGCGTTCGCTTCTCCAGGAACGCGGCGACGCCTTCAGCCCGATCGCGCGATGCTTGCAGAAGCGTGTTGAGGTCGGCCTCCAGAGCGAGCCCTTCACGCAGTCGAAGTTCCGACCCGCTCAAGACCGCTTCCTTCGCGTATTCCAGTGCCAAAGGGCCACGCGAAAGGAGGCGCGCCACGTGCTCAGCGATCGTCAGGTCCGGATCCTCAGCGATCTCCTGCGCGATCCCCGGTACGGACGGGGCCGATGCAGGCTCTGATAGCAGGAGCATCCGCAGTGCGACGGATCGACTCACGACTCTTGGCAAGCGTTGCGTTCCTCCCCATGCCGGTATCCTGCCCTCCTGCACCTCAGGAAACCGGAAGATTGCTTCTGGGGACACGATTCGCAGGTCCGCCGCCAACGCCACTTCAAGGCCCACTGATTCGACCCGCCCGCGCAGGCCTGCGATGACGGGGACCCGGATTCGGCCAAGCGCTGCAGACGGGTCGACGGCCCAGACATCGAGGTCCGCGTCGAGGCCCGTACAGAAATCGCCCGCCTGCGAGCGGAGAACTAGCACGCGCATATCCCGGTCCTCCGCCATCGAGTCGAGTGCATCGGCCAATTCCCGTGCCTGCCGCCCGCTCCACCGCGATTGCGACAGTGTCACCGTTGACACGCCCTCGCTGTACTGCACGTCGATGGTCTCGGTCAACATGTCAGGCAAACCTTCCTCGCAGGCGAGACGAGGCGTCCGGTGAATGGTCCGGAATCAGTCGTCGGACGCGAGCGCCGTCCACGTTATCATCAGCGATGAGAGCGGGTCGGCACCCACAACAACAGGCGCCAGCACGGGCTCATCGATGCCCGAGCGCCGGAGACGCTCGAGACCTCGTTGGACGTCATCTTCGTCACCAATGAGCGCGACGGCGTCGATCAACGCGTCGCTCACGACGCTGGCGGGATCCCCTCCCCGCGCGTGAACGTCCCGTAGTAGCGCAAGCTCCCGCGCGAACCCGTCGCCCGAGAGGCCGCGCCCATAGGCGCGAAGCCGCGAGTAGGAAGCCAACTGGCGTGCGACAACGCGGCGCGCATCCTCACGTTCGCGCGCATCAGCCACGACGCACACGGGCACATACATCGCGATCGTGAAGGAACCACGCGCGGGCATCGCTGCGATCTCGTCAGCTATGCGTTCAGCCCGCCGAAAGGTCACCCAGTTCAGGAGGATCCCATCAGCGCACCGGATCGCCATGCGGAGCGAGGGTGGCGTGAGCGCACCGACGAAGAACTCCGGTTGATGATCTACGTGTTGGCCAGACAGTCGAAGTTCTAGCGGCTCGCCCGAGGGTGTCGTGTGTGTCAGGATTCCGGTGGCCAGGGCATCGCGCAGTCGGACGATGGTCGTCTCGATGCGGTCAGAGTCGAATGTCCCGACCCAACCGAACTGACTTGCCGCCGTCTCGGAGTGCCCAGCCCCGAACCCGACCGCGAGACGGGCCGACGCGACTTCACTGACGGCTGCCACTGCCATCTCCAACGCGGGCAGGGGGCGTGATGGCACCGGAACGACGCCGAGACCGAGCCCGATCGACTCGGTCCGGTCGGCCACTATTGCTGCGGTCACGAAGGCGTCACGACCGGATATCTCTGGGATCCAGACCCGATCGTAACCAAGACTCTCCACCAGTTGCGCCTGCTCAACGACATCACTCAGACGGGCCCTCGAACTCAGCGCCGTCGCCAAGCGAGCCATGGTGGTCGACTCCTCAGTCCGAGGACGCCACCTTCTTCGCTTCTTCGAGTTTCAGCGCCTCCCCATGGCAGGAGGGCTCCCCGGTGCCGGGCTTAACGATGAGAACCTGTGTTCCACACGTTTCACAGCTGTAACGTTTACCAACCTTGAGCATCGTCCTTGACTCCAATCTCGCGTGTGAGTGGCTTGTGATTCCGGTGTTGCTTGATTCCGGCGTTACGCGGCGACCATGTCGGCGCCATCACACTGGAGGGTTCCGTCACCACCCTTGGTGACCACCATTTCCGCGCCACACACTTCGCACTTCATCCGCTTGCCTGCTTGGTTCATTGTCGTTCGTGGTCCCGTTCCATCAGTATGGTCTGACGCCCAGCCCTGGTGCGCCGAAACCATCATGGCACATGGTGTGTCAAGTGCTGGACTGCTCGTACTCGGCCGTCTGCCAGATGACCTTCCCGGCCGCTACCGTGGCGAGCACACGTGCGCCGTCAGTCCCCTCCCGGGGATCGCCCTTGATCAGCACCGCATCCGCCATCGACGTCCCTGTCACTGCGCCCTCGGCAGATACCAGACTCAGTGCTTCGTCCGGCGACAAGCGCTCTGCCGATCCCACGACGACCGGCCCATCGTCGGTGGGCGCCACTCGATGAATCGCAGCAGTGATCATGGCCAACGGCCCGCCGGCGGTCACCGGCCTATCAGAGCCGGCACTGAGATGTATGCCCATCTCGAGCGCGGAGCGCATCGGATAAATCCAGTCCAGCTCGACATTCGTCATTTCGGCTACATACTTCCGACCGCGTTCGGCGATGAACCCAGGGTTCGTCACTGCCGCCGCGCCCGTGGCCGCGAGTCGCTGGAGTTGGCCCGGAATCACGAGTCCAAGGTGCTCGATCCGATCGCGGCCCTGACGAGGGGGTCCTAAGCGCTCGAAAGCAATCAGCGCGGCCTCCAACTCGTCCGGATCGGTTGCATGAATCGCGACCGGAAGACCTCGGCTCCGCGCGTGCTCCACCTGGTCCCCAATTCCGTCTGCTGAAGTCGCGATCTTCACCCCCGCGACATCCACCATCCGAGTGCGCGCTCCGGGTCGCGAGTCGAACAACCCAGCGTCGACTGCGTCGTCCACCGCGTCCACCCCGATCAGAAGGTCGACGCACTGCATGAACACACCGCTGTCGGTCCAGCGCGTGAATTGTTCATAGTCAGACACAGCGTTTGTTGCTGTGGCGTCCGTTACTCGCGCAACTCCCATTGCCGCCAGTTCCAGCGAGACCGTCTTCACCGCGAGATCCATGTCGCTCGCCGAACGGATCGGTACGAAGCGCAACGCAGGATCGTCCCAGGAGGCCAGCGGAGGCTTTGAGTTATCCACGGGCTCCCACTCGCGGCCCGCGGCCCGCCCGAGCGCTATGCGGGCGGGGGTGTTCAGGAGCACGGCGCGCCCCGAACGGTGGTGTATGACCCAAGGGACGTCCCCGCACGCCCGATCCAACTCCGCGAGGGTCGGGAGCCGATGCTCCCGCGTTCCAATCTCGTCAATTCCCCAGGCGCGTTTCCAACCCGATTCACCACTCACGGACGCGATGCGGAGCTTTGATAGCACCGCGTCAACGGAGTATTCGAGACTCAGGTCGACCGACATCAACCGGGCAGCTGACGACCGAACGTGGAGATGGTCATCCACGAATCCGGGCACCCAAACAGGTGCACGCCCGGAATCTTCCCCCGCTATTAGGCCCTCGGCACGGCGAATCCAAGACCGTGGGGCGGGGACGCGCCTCCAGGCGCGTCCCCGCCCCACGGGCAATAGGAGATCAGGAATCAGCCCGTCACGTCCGCAGCCTGGGGCCCATAGTCTCTGCTCAACTGGCGTCGCAGAACCTTCCCGGTGGCGGTACGAGGGAAGTCATCGACGATGTGCACCCGGTCGGGTCGCTTCGCACCCGAGAGCGATGCCCTGCACATCTCGATCAACTCATCCTCGGTAACTGTGGCGCCCGGCAGAAGTCGAACCGCGGCCTCGACTCGCTCCCCCCATTGATCGTCGTTCACACCGAACGCCGCAGCCTCCTCGACCTCGTCATTCTGCTCCAGGATCTCCTCGATTTCGTTCGGGGAGATATTCTCACCACCTCTGATGATGAGGTCGCTCGCCCGGCCCGTGAGGTACAAGTAACCACCTTCGTCCATGTGACCCAAGTCGCCCGTGTGAACCCACCGGTCCGAGTCGAGTGTCACCCGCGTGCCCTCGCCCTTGCCCCAGTACCCGGCCATCGCGCGGCTCGTTCGCAGGAAGACCTCGCCCGTGACATTGGGTGCCGCGATGTTGCCGTCTTCGTCTACGACGCGGATCTCAACGTCGGGCAACGGCTTACCCACAGACGCGAGGCGCGCGCGCTTCGTCTCGATCTCCTCAGGAGTGCCTTCCAGTCGGTGATCGTCGGGGCCGAGGATGGCCACAGTGGAGTTCGTCTCCGTTTGACCGTACGCGGACGAGAAGGAAACCGACTTGGGGAACCGCTCAAGCATCGCCTCGAGTACCGCAGGCGGCATGGGCGCAGCGCCGTACGTTACCATCTCGAGGCTTGACAAGTCGAATGCATCAAAGTCGGGGTGACGCAGCACAAGCGAAACCATGGACGGAACGAGGAAGGCGTGGGTGATCTTCCTGTCCTGCACGGTTTGCAGCCAACGACCCGCCTCGAAGTCGATGAGGTATGTCTCCCTGCCGGAGAATACCGACACTGTCAGTGCGGACAACCCGGCAACGTGATAGAGCGGCGCGGCGAGGGCCACGCGACCGTGGAATTCGCCGTCGGCGGCCTCGCCCTGTCCCATCACGTACTGCGTGAAACCGCCGTGAGTCAGCATCACGCCCTTGGGCAGCGATGTGGTTCCGCTGGTGTAGAGCAGAATTGCGACGGCGGAGTCGTCCACATCGACGGATTCCGTGCGCGACTCGAGTTTTGCCGAGCGCGCCTCGGCTTCTCCGAGCGTCAGAACGCGATCACGCGGCATACCGGCCGCGACGATACTGTCGACATACCGATCCTCGGTGATCATCAGGGTGACACCGGAGTCGCGGACAAGGTGGCCGATCTCGTCACCGCGGGCGCGATAGTTCATCGGTACGACCGTCGCTCCGGCGATCAAGATGCCGAAGAAGGCGTGCAAGGTCCCAATCTTGTTCGTGGCGAACAGGCCGATCCGGTCGCCCGGCGCTACGCCGAGGGATTCGAAAAGTGCCGCGAATCGGCCCCCCACGTCTCGCAGTTGCTCGTACGTCTCCTCGTGGTCCTCGCCGAACACCGCCGGCTGATCGGGAACGATCATGGCCGGTATGTCGACGATCATCGACAGGTTCATGAAGCCTCCGTTTTGTTGTACTTCTTTCCGGAGCCATGCGTTCGCCGCTCGCACGACGCGCCTGGCTGTTGCCCGTGGGATGAACCAATCCCCATGACTGTCGTCGCTGAACCTGCGCAGGCCACCGTTGGTACGCCGCCGTCGGAGAATGATTCAGCAAATTCTACGACATAGGCGCCCACCCTTGCGCACGGGGCTCCACGGAGTTGTGCCTCACACCCCGGTGGCGCGGGACCAGGCCTGGGTGGCGACCTGCACGGCATCCCATGGGGAGCCGAGCGGAGGGGTGTACGAGAGGTCGAGGTCGCTGACCTGGGCGACGGTGAGACCCGCGTACACCGCGGTGGCGAAGGTGTCGACGCGCTTGGCGGTCTCGGTGCCGAGCCAGCCCAGCAGCTGCGCGCCAAGGAGGCGCCCGTCGCGGGTGTCGCCCGTGATCCGGATGCGGATGGGCTGGGCCCCCGGGTAGTAGCGCTTGTGGTCGTCGGCGACCGACTCGACGGTGCGGGGCACATACCCGGCAGCGGCGGCATCCGCATCCCGCAGCCCGGTGCGGGCGGCGACCAGGTCGAACACCTTCACCACCTGCGTGCCCAGCGACCCGGCGAAGCGTGCGCTGCCGCCGAGGGCGTTCTCGCCGGCGACGCGGCCCTGCTTGTGCGCGGTGGTGCCGAGGGGCAGATAGGTCTCACCGAGCAGGCGGTGGTGGGTGATCACGCCGTCGCCGGCGGCGAACACGTGTGGCAGGCCGGTGCGCATGGCCTCGTCCACCACGATCGCCCGGCCCGCGCCGAGCGGGGCTCCGGCCTGCTCGAGCAGCCGGGTCTCCGGCCGCACCCCCACCACGATCAGCACGAGGTCCGCGGTGCGCTCGATCTCCCGGCCGTCGCTCACGGCGCGCACTGTGAGGCCGGCCGCGGTCTTCGTCACCGCCGACACCACCGTGCCGGTCAGCACCTCCACCCCGTGCGAGACCAGCTCCTCGTGCACCAGAGCGCCGAGTTCGGGGTCGAGGGTGGAGAGCACCTCGGGGCCGCGCTGGAGCTGCGTGACCCTCAGCCCGCGGGCGGTGAAGCCCTCGGCCATCTCCAGGCCCACGTATCCGGCACCGACGATGATCGCCGACGCGGGGGCGCGTTCGACCAGGTGCCGCTCGAGCGCGAAGGTGTCGCCCATCGAGTGGATCACGTGCACCCCGTCGTCGGGGCCGAGCACGTCCAGGCCTGCGATCCCGGCGTGCGCGGGAACGGCCCCGGTGCCGACGACGAGTTCGTCGTATCGGATGCGGTCCTCCGCGCCGTGCGCATCGCGCACGGTCAGCTCGCGTGCGGCGACGTCGATGGCGGTGGCGAGGGTGTCCAGGCGCAGCCGCATCCCG
>DGBM01000018.1:3647-9591 GCA_002384765.1 Demequinaceae bacterium UBA4004 | reverse complement strand
GTCGAAGCCCCAGAAGGTGAAGAACAGGTCGACGGAGATACCCTCTCCTAGGGCCGCGTTCGCGAGCACCAGACCCGGATAGGCCATGTCGAGGTTGCCCTTGGAGCAGATGACAACGAGTTTGCGGTCGGTCTCCTCCGCGTCGCCGAAGTCGGGAACGGAGCGTGGCTGGGTGTCGGTCATCAGGCGCCTCCTCAGACGCAGCCAGCGGGCTTGGGCAAACCCGCGACGTACGCCATCTTCTTGCCCGGCTTCTTGGGGAACAGTTCGAACTGCCGCTTGACCGGCACGCCGCCGACGGTGGCGACGCGGCGGGTGGTCGCACTCTGCCCGGTCTCGGCGTAGTCGGCGCGCAGGAACCGGACCAGCGTCCAGTGTTCCTCGGTCATCTCGATGCCGATCTGAGCGGCGAGCTCGGCTCCCAGCGCCTCGTCCCACTCGTCGTACTCCGTGAGAAACCCCTCCGCGTCGACATGGATCTCGCGCCCCATGACACTCGTGGTCGCCATGTTTGCTCCTTCGTAGTCGGGAGGCGTCCTCAGGCGGGCGCCTTCTTGCCCTTCATTGACATCTGCGCTGGGAGTGGCAGTGGCCGGCCCGCCAGCAGCATCGACCAGTACACCCACTCAAATCCGAGNNATGCGTGCGAACTGGTCCGGGAACACGTCCATCTCGAAGTGAGCCACCGCCCCCGCCTTCGACGTGGGCACATTCGCCGCGTCGCCGACCGCGAAGATCGTGTCGTACGTGGTGTGGCGTAGCGTGCCCTTGTCCACGGTCACGAAGTCGAGTTCGTCGCCAAGTCCCGACCGCCCGACGAAGGCCGCGCCGCGGTTGAGTGGAACGGTAACAAGCAGGTCGTACGGCACCTCGCGCTCGTCGTAGGACACGATCCGACGCCCCTGCGCATCAATCCTCTCGATCATGAAGTCCGGCTCCACCGAGATGCCGCGGTCCTCAAGCAGAGTGCCAAACGTGGCCGACGCGATCGGCTTGGTGAAGGCGCCGTCCAGCGGAGTCACAAAGGTGATCTCGACGTCGTCACGGATGCCGCGGCGACGGAAGTGGTCATCGGCCAAGAGGGCAAACTCGATGGGCGCGACGGGGCACTTGATCGGCATCTCGGTGATGTGAACGACGAGGCGGCCCCGGTCGAAGCGCGCGATGGCCTCACGCAGCGCCAGCGCGTCGTCGTAGGTGTAGAACGAGTGCACGGCGCCGTGCCAGTCCTCGGCCATGCCAGGAGTCTCGTCGGGGTGAGGGGACGTACCGGTCGCGATGATCAGGAAGTCGTAGTGGAGCTCGCTTCCGTCGAGTAGCGACACCGTACGGGCGTCCGGATCGACGCGCTCGACCTCGCCCCGGACGCGAGTCACGCCGTCCGGGACGTAGCGCGCAGCCTCGCGCCGCGCCCGCGTGGGCCGGTATCGCCCGAAGGGGATGAACAGGAAGGCGGGTTGGTAGTAGTGCGCGCCGCGCTGCTCGACGATGGTGATCTCCCAGTCGTCGCGCGCGAGCCGTCGGCGCAACTTGTTGGCCGCGATCGTCCCCGCCGTGCCTGAGCCAAGGATCACCAGTGTGCGCATCGCGGACCCCTCCATCGGGTTCCCGCCCTCGGCGAGGGCGTTGACACTTCCGACGCTATGCCCGGGGGGTACCCGCCAAGAGGGACTTACGTCCGTGCGGGGAGCTTCGTCCAGCGGACCGGCTGTCGACCTCGGCGCATGCCTCGTGGCGCCGCCACGCCGGGGCTTCGTCGTGCCCAGGGCCGCCGCAGCAGGCTCTTCCCCAGCGGCGACCCGTTCGCCCCCGAGCCCGACCGCTCCGCCGCGACGGTAGTCACGGAGGTGCGACATGGCGGCGAAGGACGCAGTGGGGCGGTACGGGGAGCGGGTGGTCGCGGAGCGGCTCGAGTCGCTCGGTTGGGAGGTGCTCGACCGCAACTGGCGATGCGCGTTAGGGGAGCTCGACATCGTGGCGGTGGACGGCGGATGCATCGTCGCGGTGGAAGTCAAGACCAGGCGCACCGCGACCTTTGGTTCACCCCTAGAGGCGGTGACGCCTGTCAAGGTCGCCCGGATCCGCAAGCTTCTCGCCGCATGGCTCGCGGCGCAGGATCGGACATTCTCCGAAGTGCGCATCGACGTGGTGGGTGTGACGCTGCCAGGCGCGGGGGCCGCGCACGTTGAGCACGTGAGGGGCGCCGCATGATCGGCCGGACCAGATCCGTGGTGCTGACCGGTGTACGTGGTCACCTCATTGACGTGGAGGCGCACCTCGCGGCGTCGCTGCCCACGTTCACCCTGGTCGGGCTTCCCGATGCCTCGCTTCACGAGGCGCGCGATCGTGTCCGGGCCGCCGTCGCCTCGTCCTCACTCGCATGGCCGCAGCGCCGCATCACGGTCAACCTGTCGCCGGCATCGTTACCCAAATCGGGATCGGTGACGGACCTCGCGATCGCGGTGGCCGTGATGGCCGCGGCAGGGATGATCGCTCCCGCGTCCGCGGCGCGCTCGGTGCACCTTGGCGAACTCGGTCTCGACGGGCAAGTGCGCCCGGTGCGCGGCATCCTTCCCTCGGTCATCGCCGCCGTCGACGCAGGCTGCCCCCACGTGGTGGTTCCGCAGGCCAACCTGGACGAGGCGGCGCTCGTGCCCGGCGCCGAGGTCACCGCGGTGGACTCGCTCGCACAACTGGCCGCCCTGTACGGCAACGATGACGCCCGACCTACAGCCCGTGGGCCGTCGGCGACTCCGTCCACCGAATCGGCCCCGGAGACGAACGTCCCTGACCTCGCCGATGTACGCGGGCAACCCGAGGCACGTTGGGCGCTGGAGGTCGCGGCTGCGGGAGGGCATCATCTGCTGATGGTCGGGCCACCCGGGGCCGGGAAGACCATGCTCGCCTCGCGCCTGCCCGGCGTCCTGCCCGATATGGCACCGGGCGACGCGCTCGCTGCCACCTCAATTCACTCCGTCGCAGGCACGCTGGACGCCTCGATGGGGCTACTCACGCGGCCGCCCTTCGAGGCTCCGCACCATTCCGCATCGGCGGCGGCGATCGTGGGCGGAGGTGCCCGTCTCGCCCGGCCCGGGGCGATTTCCCGGGCGCACGGGGGAGTGCTGTTTCTCGACGAGGCACCCGAGTTCCCCACCGGAGTCCTGCAAACGCTGCGGCAGCCGCTCGAGAGCGGCGAGATCGTGCTGCATCGTGCCTACGGCGCAACGCGCTATCCCGCCAGATTTCAGTTGGTGCTCGCGGCCAACCCCTGTCCCTGCGGCCACTATTTTGGCCGCGGTGGCGACTGTTCCTGCACCCCGATGGCTCGCCGGCGATACTTCGCGAGGCTGAGCGGTCCCCTCCTGGACCGGATAGACCTCCAAGTGGACGTCTTGCCAGTGCGGCGGGCACAGGCGGCGCCCGGAGAAAGTTCAGCGTCAGTGGCCGAGCGTGTCCGCGAGGCTCGCGACCGAGCCCGAAGCCGTTGGGCGGACTTCCCGTGGACGGCGAGTGCGCAGGTGCCGAGTCGTTGGCTCCGAGAGCACACCCCGCGGTCGGCGGCGTCGGTCGCTCATGCGGCCATGGAGCGCGGCAGACTTTCGGCTCGCGGTGCCGACCGCGCATTGCGCGTTGCGTGGACACTCGCCGACCTTGACGCCGTCGCCGTGCCCGCGAGCGACCACGTGGCGCGCGCGATGATGCTGCGTTCGCGGGATGGTGTGCAATGAGTCGAGATGAGCGAGAGGCCCTGATCGCGTGGAGCGCCATCGCGGAGCCCGCCGACGTGGTGGCGGGTGCACTTGTCGATGCACTCGGCGCCTGCAGGGCACTCGACTGGGTCATGCGTGGTTGCGACAGTCTGGCACACGTGGCCGCGCGACTGGCGGAGACCGAGGGTCCCGAGTTGGCGAGATCGGCCGCGCGCGCGCACGAGAGGTGGGAGGCAAGACTCGATCGGGTCGAGGAGCCGCACGAGCGTCGAACCGACGCCGTCGGGGGGCACATCGTCACTCGCGTCGACGCTCAGTGGCCGAGCGTCCTGCAAGACCTTGGGCAGGCGCAGCCGTTTGCGCTGTACGTCCGCGGAGAGGGGAATCTGGACGCGCTGTGGGGCTCGGCTGTTGCGGTGGTCGGCTCGCGCTCAGCGACGTCCTACGGCGCTTACACCGCGGGCGATATCGCACATGGCATAGCAGCGGCGGGCCGGGCCGTGATTTCCGGAGGTGCCTACGGCATCGACGCGGCCGCACATCGAGCTGCGCTCGCCCAAGGCTCACCCACCGTCGCCGTGATGGCGGGGGGTGTGGATCGCCTGTACCCCGTCGGCAATGACGACCTCTTGAAGCGGATCGCCGGCTCGGGGGCAATTGTGAGCGAGGTGCCGCCCGGTTTCGCTCCTCACCGGTCCCGATTTCTCAGCCGGAACAGGTTGATCGCGTGTGCGAGTGCCACCGTGGTGGTCGAGGCGGCGGCACGGTCCGGAGCGCTGAGCACGGCACGTCATGCGGCCGAACTGCTGAGACCGGTGGGTGCCGTTCCCGGGCCGGTCACCTCTGCATCGTCCGCAGGCTGCCATGCCTTGGTGAGGGAGGGCGTGGCCGTCCTCGTGACAGGTGCCGATGAAGTGCTTGAGCTTGCCTCGTCCTTGACGGAGTTGCCCGCACCACGGGACCAAGCCGATGCGCCGACCGCGCAGGGCCGGATCCTCATCGATTTCGGCTCACTTGGCGAGCGCAAGATGTTTGACGTACTCACGCGAAGAGGCAAGGCCGTCGAGGCTGCGGCGGCAGCCGCTGGACTTTCCCTTGATGAAGCGCGGACCGCGCTCGGAGCCCTTGAAGCCGTCGCGCTGGCGGAACGGCACCGCTCCGGTTGGCGCCGAGTCGACGGCCACATGCCTGTGGAAAAGGGGATATAACGGTGCAAAACACCCCACTGTCGGGTGAAGGATGTGACAAATGTTACTCACGGGGTTGATTTGACGGGAGTGACAGTGCCAGAGTATGGCCATGGCAGCCGAGGTGCGCACGGTGAGGGAGCGGTACGCCGCTGCNNCTGCGCCATGGGTACGGCGCCTCGCCACACACGGTCCGCGCGTACCTGGGCGACCTGGATGACTTCGCGAACCACCTTGAACTGGACGACGACTCCACGTGGAGCGGCGTTCAACTTGCCGACATCCGTTCGTGGCTCGCTCACATGGCGGAAGGCGGCAAGAGCAGGAGCACGCTAGCGCGGCGCGGCGCGGCCATCCGTACGTTCTTTGCATGGGCGCATCGCACGGGACTTGTTGACCACAATCCCGCGTTGCGCCTCGCGTCCGCGCGACCTGCCAGCACTCTTCCTGAGGTCCTCGACGTGGCAGACGCGAGCCACTTGCTCGACGTCGCCCAGCTGCGGGCCGACAGCGGCGACCCCCTCGACCTGCGCGACTGGGCGATGGCCGAACTGCTGTACGCGACCGGAATCCGGGTGGGCGAACTCACCGGTGTGGACGTTGGCGACATCGACATGGCCGAGCTCACCGTGAGGGTCGTCGGCAAAGGCAACAAGGAACGCGTCGTGCCCTTTGGCGTCCCGGCGATGAGCGCCCTCAACGCGTGGCTCGACACGGGTCGCATGGCGTGTGCGCCGCGTGACGGTCGCGCCCTCTTCGTGGGGCGACGCGGCGGACGCGTCGACCAACGCCAAGTGCGCGACGCGATCCACGCGCTCGCCGGGCTCGCCAGCGTCCCAGACATCGCGCCCCACGCGCTGCGCCACACGGCCGCGACCCACCTTCTGCAGGGGGGATCGGACCTGCGCACGGTACAAGAAATTCTTGGCCACGCCTCGCTCACCACCACGCAGCGCTATACCCACGTCACGGCGGATCGATTGCGTAGCGCCTATCAACTTGCTCATCCGAGGGCCTGAGGGGACACACCATGACCACGTATGAAGC
>DGBM01000018.1:2632-3614 GCA_002384765.1 Demequinaceae bacterium UBA4004 | reverse complement strand
GACCTCGTCTCGTACGGCATGTTCGGCCTCATCGATGCGATCGAGAAGTTCGAGGTGGGCCGGGGCTTCAAGTTTGAAACGTACGCGGCGACCCGCGTGCGCGGTTCCATCATCGACGAACTGCGCGCGGCGGATTGGGTCCCCCGCTCGGTGCGGTCGAAGGCGCGCGCCGTGGAGACCGCCACCCGGGGCCTTGAACAGAACCTGCTGCGGCAGGTCACCGATGGTGATGTGGCGCAAGAGTTGGGGTGGGCGACCGCGGAGGTGCGGTCGGTTCGCGCTCAGGTGGCACTCAGCCACATCGGCGCGCTGGATGCGTTTGGTACGGGGGACGACACCACCATGATCGAAAGTGTCACGGCGCTGGCGGTGCCGGGAGCGTCGTCTTCGGTCGAGGTGCGCGAAACCCACGCATTGCTGGCGACCGCCGTCCAAGGCGTGCGCGATCGGGAGCAGCAAGTCCTCCAGCTCTACTACTACGAGAACCTCACGCTCGCCCAGATCGGCCAGATCCTGGGGGTGACGGAGTCTCGGGTGTCCCAGATTCACTCCGCGGCCGTGAAGAAGCTTCGCGAAAGCCTCGAGCAAACTGGGGCGTTTGCCTAAGCGGCATTCTCGGCCCACCCGTCGAGCGGGAGCAGCCGCACGGGTCCAAAGCCGTCGAGATAGTCAAGAGGGTTCACGTAGCGGCCGTCGCGCCGCAGCCCCCAATGAACGCACGTGGCGGGTGCGCAGTGGCCAGCGACGGTGGAGATCGTTCCCAGCTGATCGCCGACACCCAGGACGTCTCCTACGCGTACCACCGCGTCCACAGGCTCGAACGACGACACGAAGCCTCCCATGTGGCGGATCGACACCAGGGGTCTGTTCACCACGACGCCCGCGTAGGTCACCTCGCCGGCAGCAGGGGCTGTCACGGACCGGCCCGCCGATGTCGTGAGATCGATTCCGCGGTGACCGGGCAGCCAGTCGTGCGCCGGCA
>DGBM01000018.1:0-2597 GCA_002384765.1 Demequinaceae bacterium UBA4004 | reverse complement strand
CACGGGCGCGGACTGGGCACGACCGCGAGGAGGGGACGAATCGGCTACCATAGTTGCGCACCTTCATGCCGAAGGTGACGACGCGCGCCATTCGCCCGCCCCCATCGTTCACACGATGAGGTAGGGCGCCGGGACAGCGATGGTCCGGGGAGACCCGGTGCTGAACCGCGTTGGTGCTAGGGGCTGCAACTCAAGGGCAGCCATCAACCGAAAACTCGGAATGGGTCCGCCCGTTCCGCCTCACATGCGCGCGGACAGCGCGCGGAATAAGGATCTGCCATGGCAGTCGTCACGATGCGCGAAATGCTGGACGCCGGTGTGCACTTTGGACACCAGACCAGCCGCTGGAACCCCAAGATGAAGCGATTCATCCTGACCGAGCGCAACGGTAACTACATCATCGACCTGCAGCAGTCGCTCGCCATGATCGACTCTGCCTACGAGTTTGTGCGCGAGACCGTCGCCCATGGCGGCACCGTGCTGTTCGTCGGCACCAAGCGGCAGGCCCAGTCGACCATCGCCGAGCAGGCCGCTCGTGTGGGAATGCCTTACGTCAACGAGCGCTGGCTCGGCGGCATGCTGACCAACTTCCAGACGGTCAGCAAGCGTGTGGCGCGGCTGAAGGAACTCGAGGAGCTCGACTTCGACGACGTGGCGGGCTCGGGCCGCACCAAGAAGGAACTTCTCATCCTGCGCCGCGAGAAGGACAAGTTGCTGAAGGTGCTCAACGGCATCCGCGACATGGGCAAGACGCCCTCCATCGTGTGGATCGTGGACACGAACAAGGAGCACCTCGCCGTTGACGAGGCCAAGAAACTGGGCATCCCGATCGTCGGCATCCTCGACTCCAACTGCGACCCGGACCAGGTTCAGTACGGCATTCCCGGTAATGACGACGCGATTCGCTCGGTGGGCCTGCTCACCCGCGTGATCTCGGACGCCATCGCCGACGGCATCAAGCAGCGCTACGCTGCCAAGTCCGGCGACGAGGCTGAGCCGACCGCCGAGGACGAGCCGCTCGCCGCGTGGGAGCAGGAACTGCTCGACGGCGCCGAGAAGCCGACCGCGGATGTCAAGGAAGCCAAGGACACCAAGGAAGGCGGTGCTCCGGCAGACGCTCCCGTGGCCGATGCCGCGCCTGTGGAAGAAGAGGTCGCCGAAGAGGCTCCCGTAGCCGCAGTGGTCGCCGAAGAGGCTCCCGCGGCGGAGGAGGCCGCTGCCACGAAGCCTGTAGCCAAGACGGAACCGAAGGTCAAGGAGGCAGAGGGCGCCGACGCGGCCGAGAAGCCCGCTGAGAAGGCTCCCGCGGCCAAGAAGCCTGCCGACAAGGAACCCGCGGCCGACAAGCCGGCTGCGAAGAAGGCGGCTCCTAAGCCGGCCGCCAAGAAGACGACCAGCAAGGCCGCCGACGACGACGCGGCGCCTGCCCACACCAAGTAAGGATCGATATGGCGAACTACACCGTTGCAGACATCCAGGCCCTGCGCGAGCGCACGGGCGCGGGCATGCTCGACGTGAAGAAGGCGCTCGACGAGGCGGAGGGCGACGTCGACAAGGCTGTTGACGTTCTCCGCGTGAAGGGCCTCAAGGGCGTCTCCAAACGCGAAGGCCGCTCGGCCTCTGAGGGCTTGGTCATCACTCACATCGCCGCAGGCGGTGCGGGGCAGGTGGGCACGCTCATCGAGATCAACTCCGAGACTGACTTTGTCGCCAAGAGCGGCAAGTTCGTGACGCTCGCCGAGGCGATCCTCAAGGCCGTCGTCGACGCTGGTGCCGCCGACGTCGACGGCGCCCTTGCCGCTCCGGTCGCGGACGGCAAGACCGTCAAGGAGTTCATCGACGAGAACGCGGGCGTGCTGGGCGAGAAGATCGTCCTGCGTCGCATGGCGCGTGTCGAGGCCCCCGTGGTTGTCGACTACCTCCACAAGACCAACAAGGACCTGCCCGCGCAGGTGGGCGTCCTGGTCGGTTCGGATGACAAGGCCGGTGAGGTTGCTCGCGACATCGCCATGCACATCGCCGCCTACTCGCCGCTGTACCTCAGCCGCGACGAGGTTCCCGCCGACGTGGTGGACAACGAGCGCCGTGTCGCCGAGGAGACCTCGCGCAACGAGGGCAAGCCCGAGGCGGCCCTGCCCAAGATCATCGAGGGTCGCATGAATGGGTTCTTCAAGGAGAACGTGCTACCGGAGCAGGCCTTCGCCAAGGACCCCAAGACCACGGTCGGCAAGGTTGTTGCGGCGACGGGCGGCGAGGTAGTCGCCTTCGCCCGATTCCGTGTGGGAGCCTAAGACCCAACAACGCCACAAGCCCACGCGTCGCGAGGAGGATCTGATGCCCGATGTCACCGAGGAGTCGGGCTTAGTCCCTCCCGCCGCGCGCCGCGTGTTGCTCAAATTGTCGGGCGAGATGTTCGGCGGTGGCGCCGTCGGCCTTGACCCCCTCGTGGTGCGAAGGGTCGCTGGCGAGATCGCCGATGCCGTGCGGCAAAAAGTACAGGTCGCGATCGTCGTCGGCGGCGGCAACTTCTTCAGAGGCGCCGAACTGAGCGCCTCGGGCATGGAACGCGCGCGCGCCGACTACATGGGCATGCTCGG
>DGBM01000087.1:30452-32536 GCA_002384765.1 Demequinaceae bacterium UBA4004 | reverse complement strand
GCGCGTCCCCACGGCGCCCCAACCCGCAGCGGACGCGAGCGCCCCGCGGCGGACGAGAGCGCCCCGGAGCGGGCCTACCCTGGAAACGTGCCGCCTCCCGACGTTCTCGAACTTCCCCTCGCCATCAACCTGCTCGCGGTCTTCTTTGGCGCGCTCGGCGGAACCCTGCGGGCGGGCGAGGACGAACATACCGACCTCGTCGGGGTGTTCACGCTCGCCGCCGCCATGGGATTCGGAGGAGCGCTGGTGCGCGACCTCTTGCTGGGCAACCTGCCCCCCGCCGCGTTTCGAGACCCCTGGTACCTCATCATCGCAGCGGGCGCGGCCGGACTCGGCATGCTGTTCCTCTATTACCTCCGCAAGCTTGGGCCGGTGCTGTGGCCGATCGACACCATCGTCATCGGGCTCTTCGCGTGTGTGGGCACGAACGCGGCGCTCATCGCCAAACTGGACCTGTTGCCCGCCATCATCGTCGGCACCCTTGCCTCGGTGGGCGGCCTCATCCTGACGGACCTGCTGCAGGGCAGGCCCTCGTCGATCATGTACGTGGGACCACCGAATGCGATTGCCGGCATGGCCGGAGCGGTCTGCTACGCGCTGCTGTACAACGGAACGCGGCCCGTGATCTCGATCGGGGTCGCCGTGATCGCCACGGTCCTGGTGCGCCTCGCGGGTCCCCTGTTCCACCTGACGGTGCCACAGCCGCGCAAGCGCGCGTACGAGCTGAAGCTCAAGCGGCGCGAGAGCAGCCGCACCATGGCGCGCCTTCGCAGGTCTGGCAAGGCGGTCGCCGACACCGTCGAATAGGCATGGCGTGACGCGTCGGGAGGTTTTCTAGCCGCTCGTGACGTTGACGCCGGCAACAGGCCCGATGGTGTGCACGCACCGCCAGTGGTCGCCGCCGACGCCGTCGGCCCAGTCGAGGAGCCCGGTTTCGAGCCCGGCGTCGCCAAGATTCTCGCCCAAGACCAGCACGGACGGTCCGGCTCCGGAGACCACAGCCGCCAGCCCCTGCCCGCGCAGGCGCTTGACCATGGCATGCGCTGCGGGCATGATCGCGGCCCGATAGTCCTGATGCAGACGGTCCTCGGTCGCGGCGAGAAGTCGCTCGGGAGCGCCCGCCAAGGCGGCCACGAGCAGCGCCGCGCGGCCCGCATTGAAGGCGGCGTCCGCGTGAGGCACAGAACCCGGCAGGACCGCGCGGGCCTGCTTGGTCGGCAGGATCGACCGCGGAATCAGCACGGCCGTCTCGATGCCCAATGCCACCGTGACAGGGACGGCGTGCGCGCCGTCCGCGTCCTGCCACGCTGCGGTCGCACCCCCGTAGATCGCAGGCGCCGCGTTGTCAGGGTGGCCCTCGAACTGGGTGGCGAGGCGAAGCATCCGCTCGGGCCCGAGCAGGTCGGGCTCCGCGATGAGGCCCCGCACTGCGGCGATGCCGGCCACCACGGCCGCGGCCGAGGACCCCAACCCCTTGCCGTGCGGAATCGCGTTGCGGGCGACGATGCGCAGGCCCGTGTGGGAGGCGCCCACGGCGTCGGCGGCGGCCCGGATCGCGCGCACCATCAGGTGGTTCTCATCGCGGGGAAGGCTGTCGGCGCCCTCGCCCTCGATCTCGATCTCAATGGCGCGGGAGCCGAGCGCCCACACCTCGACCTCGTCGGTCACTCCCAGCGCCATGCCGAGCGCGTCGAAGCCCGGGCCGAGGTTGCCCGCGGTTGCGGGGACGCTGACTCGGACGTGGTCGGCGATGTACCGCATGTCCCTTACAGCCCAAGCGCCGCGGCCGCGGCTTCGACGTCCACGGGAATGACCTGCGGTTCCACCGTGCGATCGCCGAGCGCGGTCGCGGTGTCCTTGAGTCCGTTGCCGGTGACCGTGCAGGTGATGGTCGCTCCGCGGGGCACCTCGCCCGCGGCCGCGGCGGCCAACAATCCCGCGATGGGGGCCGCGGAGGCCGGCTCCACGAACACTCCCACCTCGGCCGCCAAGCGCGCCTGGGCGGACAGGATCTGCTCGTCCGTGACCGCGCGGATCCAGCCCCCGGACTCGTCTCGGGCGGCAATGGCCAGGTCCCACGACGC
>DGBM01000087.1:0-30421 GCA_002384765.1 Demequinaceae bacterium UBA4004 | reverse complement strand
GCGGCCTGTACGCCCCACATCTTGGGCCTGCGCGAGGCCCGGCCGGCGTCGGCGTATTCCTTGAAGCCCATCCAGTACGCCGAGATGTTGCCCGCGTTGCCCACCGGCAGCATGTGAATGTCGGGGGCCTCACCCAGCTGATCCACGATCTCGAAGGCCGCGGTCTTCTGACCCTGGAGGCGATATGGGTTGACCGAGTTGACCAGCGCGATCGGGTACTTCTCCGACAGGGCACGGACGATGTCCAGGCACTCGTCGAAGTTGCCGTCCACCTGGACCAGGTCCGCGCCGTGCACGATCGCCTGCGCCATCTTGCCCGCCGCAATCTTGCCCTGTGGAATCATGACGACGCAGCGGAGCCCCGCGTGGGCGGCGTAGGCGGCGGCCGACGCGGACGTGTTGCCGGTGGAAGCGCACACCACCGTGTGGCTGCCGTCCTTCACCACTTGGGTGATCGCCGACGTCATGCCGCGGTCCTTGAACGACCCGGTGGGGTTCATGCCCTCGTACTTGACGAGCACCTCGGCGCCCACCTCGGAGGAGATCTTCGCGGCGTAGATGAGCGGCGTGCCGCCCTCGCCGAGCGACACGATGCGGTCGCCCTCGTCAAAGGGCATCTGATCCAGGTACTCGCTGATGATCCCGCGCCACAGGTGAGCCACAACTACTCTCCTTCAATCCGGAGGACGGAACGAATCTCGGTCACGGCGTCCGAGGCGCGCAGTGCGTCGAGCACCTTCGCAACGTCGGCCTCGGGGGCGCGATGCGTCGAGATCACGATGGTAGCCAGGCCGGTGTCGGCGCTCGCCGCCTTCTGTCGAACCGCCTCGATCGACACGCCACGCTGCGCGAGGGTGCTGGCGATGCCGGCGAGCACGCCCGGCTCGTCGTGCACGGTCATGCGCAGCTGGAAACGCGAGTTCGAGGCCTCGATGGGAAGCACGGGAAGGTCGGCGTAGTGGGACTCGCGCGGCCCGCGTCCCCCCTGGGCGATGTGCCTCGCCGCCGAGACGATGTCGCCCAACACGGCCGACGCCGTGGGAGTGCCGCCCGCGCCCTGGCCGTAGAACATGAGTTCGCCCGCGGCCTCGGCCTCGACGAAGACGGCGTTGAAGGCGCCGTGGACTCCCGCGAGCGGGTGCTCCAGCGGCACGAGTGCGGGATGCACCTTGGCGGTGACGCCCTGCGCGGTGCGCTCCACGATCGCGAGCAGCTTGATGACGTGACCCGCCTCGGCGGCCGCCGCCACGTCGTCCGCGGTGATCGCGGTGATGCCCTCGCAGTACACGTCGTCCAGGTGAACCCGCTGATGGAACGCGAGCGAGGCGAGGATGGCGGCCTTGGCGGCGGCATCGTGCCCCTCGACGTCGGCAGTGGGGTCGGCCTCCGCATAGCCGAGGTCTTGCGCCTGCTTGACCGCGACGTCGTAATCGAGCGCGTTGGTGGTCATCTGGTCGAGCACGTAGTTGGTGGTGCCGTTGACGATGCCCAGGATGCGCTTCACATGGTCGCCCGCGAGGGACTCGCGCACGGGGCGAATGATCGGGATGGCACCGGCCACCGCAGCCTCGAAGTAGAGGTCGACGTTGGCCGCGTCGGCGGCCTCGAACAGCTCGGGGCCGTGGGCCGCCAGCAGCGCCTTGTTGGCCGTGACCACGGCGGCGCCCGCTCCGATCGACTCCAGCATGAAACTGCGCGCGGGCTCGATGCCGCCTATGAGTTCGACCACCAGGTCCGCGTCATCAATCAGGGCGTGCGCATCGGACGTCAGCAGGGCGGGGTCGATCACGGCGTCGCGCGGCGCGGAGGTGTCGCGCACGTAGATGCCGGCGATCTCGATGGGAGCGCCGACACGTTGCTCCAGATCGCCCCGGTTCTCCGTCAGCAGCCGCACCACTTGGGTACCGACCGTTCCGGGACCGAACAGGGCGATCTTTACGGGCTTCGCTGGCTCAGACACGCGCCCAGCCTAGCCGAGGCGCGCCCCGCAACCGGGCGCCACAGGGTGCTGTCCGGGCCGACGCTGATCAGGCTCGGCCGCCCACCTCGGTGTCGATGCCGCGCGGCAGGTCCACCACGCGGTTGCCCAGGCCCCGGCGCGCAAGCCCAGCCACCGCAACGACGCGCTGCTCGGTGAAGTGAGCCCAACCGTCCACGTGGATGGGAACGATCGTGGCGTCGGGCCAGAACGCCGCCACGCGCGCGGCTCGGGACGCGTCGAGCGTGAGCGGCGCCGTGCCGCGGTTGGCCACCTTGGCGGACCCCATGCACAGCAACGCGATCGTGACGTCTGGGTGATCGGCGGCGATGCGACCGGCGACCGCCACGGATGAGTTGTCGCCGGAAAAGTACACCGTGGGCCACCCCTGGGCCCGTAGCACGAAGCCGATGACGGGACCCGTGTGCGGGGCGACGTGGCGCGGCCCATGTTGGGCCGCCGCGGCCGTTACGGTGATGTCGTGCCTGCCCGTCACGACGCGCGTGTCGCCGGGACGCATCCCCACCAGGCCGGGAACTCGCTCCGACCCCCTCATGGTGGTCAGCGCGAGGGAGGCGCCACGTGCCACTTCCTTGCCAGCATCGTCGAGATTGTCGGGGTGGTGGTCGTGCGACACCAACGCGAGGTCAACGGGACCCACCTGCTCGGCGGTGAGGGCCGGCCCTTCGGTCTTGCTGAGACCGCTGTGCGGGCCGGGCGGGTCGAAGGTCGGGTCGGTGAGCACGGTGAGGCCCGCGTAGTGCAGCGCGACCGTGGGGCCGCCGATCAGTGTGAGTTTCACGGGTGCGTTCATGCGTCGATCCTGACACAACGAGCACCGCGTTTTGGGGCCTTAGGCTGGAGACATGGCTGACCGCGCGAGAGTCCTCATGGTGTGCACCGGGAACATCTGTCGCTCCCCCGCGATGCACTACCTTGCGGCGCGCGAGTGGGCCGATGCGGCCGAGGTGACCTCAGCCGGAATCTCCGCAGAGACCGGAATGGACGCCACCCCTCAGATGCGACGCGCAGCCGCCGCGTACGGCCTGACGTTGCCAAGGCATCGGCCGACTCAACTCACGGCGCGGATGGTCGCCCGCGCGGATCTCGTGCTGGTCGCCACGGAAAGCCACGCCCGCTGGATACAGCGGGAAGTGGGCGAACTGCCCGGTCACGTGTTCGGCCTCAAGCAGGCAGCAGAGTTGGCGGCGCAGGCAGAAACTCCGCACGGCGCGGATCCCCGCGAGCGCCTGCGTGGCGCCATCGCGGCACTCGCCGCAATACAGGAGAGAGATCCCGCTCCGCTGCGTAGCCTCGACGACCCCTGGTCGCGCGACCAAGCCACCTATGACCGGGTCATGGCAGAAATCGTCGAGGCGTTGTCCGCTCTCACCGCGTGGGCAGACCTGAACTAGCGTAGCGGCGCCGGCATGGTGCGCTCCCGACTAGTGATCCTCTCGGGTGTCGGCATCGATGTCGGGGTTGTCCTCGGAGAATGCCGCGGCGTCTGACATCGCCTGCTCTTCAGGCTCGTCGGGTCCGTCGAATTCACTCCGGCCGCGCCGCTGGCGCTCGCGCTCCACCTCGTCGGCGATGTTGAGAAGGGTCTTGGTGCCCTCGTGGACTTCTTGGTTTTCCCTATCGGACTCGCTCATGGGTATCACTCCCGTTCATGTGTCCAACTCGGCGGCATTGACCACCTACATACGGGAACGGAAGGCCGTGCGTCAGTGTTCCAAGATCGGCCCGCAAGACCGTCTATCAGGGACGATGCAGCGAGGGAGTCGCTACAGCGGGACGTCCCAATCGAGCAGATCCGCCATGGTGTCGCGGCGAATCAGCACGCGGGACCGACCGTCGCGCACCGCGACCACCGCGGGTCGTAGCACCGAGTTGTAGTTGCTCGCCATGACGCGGCCATAGGCGCCCGTCGCCGGCACGGCGAGCAGGTCGCCGCGCGCAATGTCGGACGGCAGGTCCACATCGCGCACCACGATGTCGCCGGACTCGCAATGCTTGCCGACCACGCGAGACAGCACGGGCGGCGCACCGGAGTGTCGATTGGCCAGGGCCGCCGTGTACTCGGCGCCATAGGTGATGGTGCGCATGTTGTCGCTCATGCCGCCGTCGACCGCGACGTACTGCCGCGAGCCGCCACCGTCCAGTGCGACGTCCTTGGTGACGCCCACGGTGTAGAGGGTCATGCCGGCGGGTCCGGCGATCGCCCGGCCGGGCTCGATCGAGATGTGCGGCCAACCAGCCCCCGCCGCCTCGACGCCCTGGGCCACGACGTCGGCGATTGCACGTGAGGCCCTCTCCACGTCCATCGACTCGGACTCGGGCGTGTAGGCGATCGCGTAGCCGCCGCCGAGGTCCACCTCGGGCATCTCGTAGCCGGTCTCGACGGCGAAGTCGGCACGGAGGCGCAGCATCCGTTCGGCCGAATCCTTGAAGGCATCTACCGACAGGATCTGGCTGCCGATGTGCGTGTGAATTCCGCGCAGTTCGAGGCGCGGCGACACGTGCACCGCGCGTAGCGCGTCGAGCGCCGCACCGGTCGCGAGTGACAGGCCAAACTTCTGGTCCTCGTGGCTGGTGGCGATGTGCTCGTGTCCACCCGCGTGCACCCCGGTGGTCACGCGCACCAGCACGGGCGCCACGACGCCCGCCGCAGCCGCCAGCGCGCCCAGCACCTCGATCTCGGTCATCGAATCCACGACGATGCGCCCCACACCCACCTCGAGCGCGCGGATCAGTTCGGCATCGGACTTGTTGTTGCCGTGCAGCGTGATCCGCCCCCCTGGCACGCCTCCGCGCAGGGCGAGCGCAAGCTCGCCCCCGCTGGCAACGTCCACCCCCAGGCCCTCGTCGAGAACCCAAGAAGCGATCTGCGAGCTCAGCAACGCCTTCGACGCGTAGAACACGTCGCACTGGGCGCCGTGGCGAGCGAACGCGGCCGCGAAGTGTTCGCGAAAGCCACGCGCGCGGGCTCGGAAGTCGGCCTCATCCACCACGTACAGCGGGGTGCCGTGCTCGGCGGCAAGCGCGCGCGCGTCGCAGCCGCCCACGGCGAGCGCGCCGTCGTCGGCGCGCGCCACGCTCTGAGACCACACGGCCACAACTACATCCTTTCGGGGGCGCCGACTCCCAGCAGCCCGAGTCCGTTGCGCAGCACCTGCCCGGTGGCGTCGTTGAGCCACAGGCGCGTGCGGTGCAGGTCCGTGATCTGCTCATCCCCCTGCGGGGTGACGCGGGTGCGGTCGTACCACTGGTTGAAGGCGGAGGCGAGGCGCTCGAGGTAGCGCGCCACGCGGTGCTGCTCCCGGAAGTCGACGGCCTGGGCGACGACGCGCGGAAACTCGCCCAACACTCCCAGTAGTGCGGCCTCGGACTCGTGCGTCAGCAAGGCGGCATCAAAGCCTTCGTCCCTGCTCATTCCGTACTCCGCGGCGTTGCGCGCCACCCCGGCGCTGCGCGCGTGGGCGTACTGCACGTAGAACACGGGGTTGGCGTTCGTTGCCGACGCGAGCACGTCGAGATCGATATCGAGCGTCGCATCCGCGCTGGAACGGGTCAGGGCATACCGGGCCGCATCGACGCCGACGACGTCCACGAGATCCTCCATCGTGACCACGGTTCCGGCGCGCTTGGACATGCGCAGGGGGGCGCCGTCCTTCACCAGGTTCACCATCTGGCCGATGATGACCTCGACCGAATCCGGGTTGTAGCCCAGCGCGGCCGCGCCCGCCTTGAGACGGGCGATGTAGCCGTGGTGGTCCGCGCCCAGCAGGTAGATGCACAGTTGCGCGCCGCGCTCGTGCTTGTCCCGGATGTACGCGATGTCTCCCGCGATGTAGGCCGGGTGGCCGTCGGACTTGATGACCACGCGGTCCTTCTCGTCACCGAAGTCGGTGGAACGTAGCCACCAGGCGCCTTCCGACTCATACAGCGACCCCGACTCCTTGAGCTGGTCGAGTGCGCGCTCGACCTTGCCGGACTTGTGTAGCGAGTCCTCGTGGAAGTAGACGTCAAAGTCCACGCCAAAGTCGTGCAGCGACTCCTTGATCTGGTCGAACATGAGGTGCACGCCGCGCACCCGGAAGAACTCGAGCGCCTGGTCATGGGGAAGCTCAAGCGGATTCCGCTCACCGGCCTCCATCGCGTCCTGAAGCACCTGGTCGGCGATCTCCAAGATGTATGCGCCGCCGTAGCCGTCCTCGGGGGAATCCTCGCCCTTGATGGCCGCGAGCAGGGACGCCGCAAAGCGGTCGATCTGCACACCGTGGTCGTTGAAGTAGTATTCGCGCGTCACCGTCGCGCCGTGGAATTCCAGCAAGCGACTGAGCGAGTCCCCTACCGCGGCCCAGCGCGTGCCGCCCAGGTGAATGGGACCGGTGGGGTTGGCCGAGACGAACTCCACGTTGACGTGAACGCCCGCGAAGGACTCGCCACGGCCGAAGTCCTTGCCAGCGTGGACGATCGACCTCGCCAGTTCGCCGGCCGCACCCGCCGCGAGCCGAATGTTGAGGAACCCGGGGCCCGCGACGTCGGCCGCATCGATGCCCTCCACGGTCAGCAACCGCGCAGCCACGATCTCGGCGAAGGCGCGCGGGTTCGTGCCGGCCTTCTTGGCCAACTGCATCGCGACGTTGGTGGCCCAGTCCCCGTGCTCCCTCACCTTGGGTCGCTCGACGCGCACCTCGACCACGTCCTCGTTGGTGAGGGCAATCTCGCCGGCGGCGATGCCCTCCTCGATGCAGACGGCGATGGTCGCGGAGAGTTCTTCTGGAGTCACACGTTGAGTCTATCGGCGCGTAGGTCCATGGCCGATGCGTCGGCGATCGGTTGCCCGTGCGGGCCTCGGCCGAGGGTCGTGCTACGAGGCGGAGGTGACCGCCTCGACCTCGCACTGCACGGGGTACGACTCGCGGCAGGCGCCGGTCCACGCGTTGATCCTGTCGCCAGCAACCAGGTCGCCAAGCACCACGGCGGTCTCGCCATCGATAGCGGCGGCCCAGAAGGGGATGTCGAACGTCGTGCCCGCGTAGTGCTCGTAGCCCGGGTCGGGCGCGAACTGCACCTGAACCGAGTCCTCGCCGAACGTGACCCCGGCGACGGAGCCCGCCGCCTCGGGAGCGGGGTGTCATACATACCCAACGCCCCGCGTGCGAGAACCGTTGTGGCCTCCCCTCCAAACCCGCCAATCCTGAGCGGGCCCGCTGGTACCCTTCATGGTGCGGGGCTGAGCCCCGCGATGCCCCCGTAGCTCAGCGGATAGAGCGCCGGTTTCCGGTACCGTAGGTCGCAGGTTCGACTCCTGTCGGGGGCACCCTCGGACTTCTCAGCGGTGCATGCCCCGCGACCGGCCCGGAAGGAACACGATGGCGAAGCTGTACTTCCGCTACGGGGCGATGAATTCGAGCAAGTCGGCCCTGCTGCTGACGGCCGCGTACAACTACGAGGAGCGCGACCAGCACCCCGTGCTCGTCAAGCCCGGCGTGGACACCAAGGCGGGACGCGCCGTCTCCTCACGCGTGGGCATCGAGAGAGCCGTGGACGTTCTCCTGCAGAACGACACCTCGCTGATCGCCGCGCTGGAGGAGCATCGTCCCCTGGGGCAGACGGACGCGGTCTTTGTCGACGAAGCCCAGTTCCTCACGCCCTCCCAGGTAGATGAGGCGTTCGTGGTCGCCGTCACCCACGGCGTGCCAGTGCTCTGCTATGGCTTGCGCGGCGACTTCATGACCCACTCCTTCCCCGGTTCCCTGCGGCTGCTCGAGATCGCCCACAGCATCGAGGAACTCAAGACGATTTGCCGATGCGGTGCCAAGGCGGTCTTCAACGCGCGCCGCATCGATGGTCACTTTGTCAGCCACGGCGCCCAGGTGGCGATCGACGGTCAGCAGGCCAGCTACGAGTCGCTGTGCGGGCGGTGCTATATCGACAAGGTGGGACCCGTCCAGCACGCCTGATCCGCGAGCGCCGGTACCTTGGCGTTCCTACGATGGAGACATGGGCAAGAGTCCGGACCTTCGCTACGAGCCGCTGCTCGGTCTCGCCTTGGGAGGCGGCGGCGCGCTCGGCGCCGCGCATGTCGGCGTGCTTCAGATCCTCGCCAGCAGAGGCATCCACCCGAATGTCGTGGTGGGTACGTCTGCGGGCGCGGTCATCGGGGCCGCCTACGCGGCGGGCTTCGACCTCGACGAGCTCGAACAGATCGTGGTGGGGTCATCGTGGGGCGACTTTGGCACATTCTCCTTCACGCCAGGGCTGGGCATCCTCGACACCGGCGGCCTGCGCAAGACCATCGACCGCCTCGCCGGCCCAGACCTCATGATCGAGAACTTGCCCCTACGCTTCGGCGCAGTCGCGACCGACCTGGTGACGCGCGAGGTGGTCCTCCTCGACAGCGGGTCCGTCGCCGACGCCATTTGCGCCTCCGTCTCGGTCCCGGGTCTTTTTCGACCGGCCAGGATTCACGGTCACCTGTTGGTCGACGGGGGTGTCGTTCAGAACCTGCCGCTTGAGGCGACCTTCGAGTTGGGGGCACGCCACGTGATCGGCGTGCGGCTCGCTCCTGAGTGGGACGCCCTTCCGTCCGTGCGCACGAGCCCCCGCGTCCACGAGTTCGAGATCCGCGACGATGTCACCATGATCCGCCCCCGCATCGGCACGCGCTCTCAATGGGTCACGGCGGACCTGCCCGCGCTCGTGCAGTTGGGCCGCGACGCAGCGATCGAGGCTCTGGAGGACTACCCGGAGCTGGGCGTGAGGGCAGCGGTGGCGGAGATTCCCCGCCGCATCGCCGAGTTCTTCCGCCCCCAAGGACGCGCGGCTGAAGGATAGGCAAACCCTCACCTGCCAGGGGTTTCCCCGTCAGGGTGTTCCCCGATACCCGGCCGTCAACATTCACCCCACAGGGCGATGACCGGGCATCGCTGCCGGTCGTAGCGTGGTGCGCAGCAACCACCAGGAGAGACACATGAGACTGCGAAACACGATCGGCGCCGCTGCGCTCACGGCTGCCGCCTTGGCCATCAGCGCGGGCAGCATCAACGGCGACGGCCCGGTCCTCTTGCGCAACGACCTGAGCGGCGAAACGACGTCCGAGCTCCGCGATGTCGACGGATTCACCGAGATCACTATGGCCGGGAGCGGAGATCTTCTGGTCACCGAGGGAGACTCCTTCGAGATGGAAGTCACCGCCGACTCGGCTTGACAGGCACACGTCACCACGGAGGTCGACGGCAACACGCTGCGGATCGACCAGGACTACTCGATCATCGGAGCGTCGCCGTCCGTCTCCGTGTCCGGCGCGGGTTCCGTGAGCGTGCGGTTGCGGCAATCACTCGACGCGGAGGTGTCAGGCGCCGGCAACGTCATCTACTACGGCGACCCGACGGTCACGAAGGACGTCTCGGGCGTGGGCTCGATCTCGCAGGGCTAGCGGCCGCTGCTACGGGGCGGGAGCTGGCGCCTTGGCCGGAGCAGGGGTAGGGCTGGGGACGGGAGATGGCGCAGGGGTCACGACTGGAGCCGGAGCGGGAGCGACCGGCTCCGTGGTCTGAGCGGGGGCGGTCGATGTGCTCGCGCTGGTGTTTCCACCGTCGGCCCCGCCGCCGCCTGACCAGTAGGTGTCGTTGTAGCTGATGATGGCGGAGACGCCCGGCTTGTACTCCCAGTGCCACGGCTCAAACTTCCGGTACTTCGCCCACGCGGGGTTCTCGAAACTGAAGGCGGACGCGTTGGCGTCGAGCCACGCCTTGGGTGGGCCGGAGTCGTCACCGCTGCACAGGTCGATCGCGAGTCCCCAACCGTGCATCGACGTGCCGGGAGATGCGGCCATGTAACCGCGCAAGGCACGAATTCGCACCTGGTCCGCGTAGGAGCGATAGCCCTGCTGGATGCACAGGTCACGCCCGAATTTGGCCTTGAACTGCGCATTCAACTCGGCGAGCGCCAGGGCCGCATCGGCGCGAAGGTAGTTGTCCGCACCCCACAGTTTGCAGAGTTGATCGGTGCTCAACTGGCCGTTCTCTCCGGTGAAAGCGGACGGCATCTTGCAGTCGGGGAGCCGGTTGGAGGTGCTGTACTTCTCGCTCGCGACCGCGAGCGCCTGAGTTTGATCGGCGATCGACGGCAACGCGATGACGGTGGGTACCAGCGAGGGACCCTCACCGAGCAGCGCATGGCCGGTGGTGGGGGTCTGACCCAGCACCACGCCGGGAACGGTCTCGACGCCCGAGTGGTACTCGACCACGTTTCCCATGATCGGGTACACGACCATGGCGAGCCCGAAGCCAGCAAGCACTCCACCGCGCGCCAACACCTTGCGTCGCCGGTGCGTGGTGCGGATGCGAATCTCGTGGGTCTCAGTGAGTCGACGAATGCGTCGCGAAAATTGGGTAGACCCGCGCGAAGACGGCGCCTTGGCGATGGGGCGGTAGGCCTGCGTCGGCATCGCCTCCGTGGCAACGTCATTCATGTGACCCGGAGTCTCTGGCGGCGACACCGGCGAACCGGAATCGAGGTCGCCCATGTGACCAGGCATTGAATCTCCTGTGGTCACAGATATCCTCCGGCGCGTGGTCTCTCATCGGCGCCTTTTCCACCCCAAGAAAGACGGCACCCAAGGAGTGTAACCGTTTCGTGACCTTTCTGGCCAGGCCGAAGGGACCACTGAGAGACTTCTTGAGCAATCTCTGAGACTTCGATGTGACGCCGGGCGCGCTAGGTGGACTGTGAGCGGGAGATCATGTCACGCACTTCGCCCACCAACTCTTCGATGATGTCTTCTAAGAAGACGACGCCTTCTGGGCTGTCGCCGTCGTCGACAAGAGCGACGTGTGCCCCAGAGGATCTCATGAGGGCCATCACGGCCTCCACCTGGGCATCCGGTCGCACAGACGCGATGTCGCGCACGCGCCAGTCGGCCAGCGGCTCCTCACGCTCACCCGGACGCACCTGCAGCGCATCCTTGATGTGGAAGTATCCGACCACCTGCGCGTCGGCGTCACGGACCGGGAAGCGCGAGAAGCTTGTCGACACCGCGAGCTGCTCCAGATCCTCCGCCGAGGCACCCCTCGTGACGCACACGACGTCGTCGAGAGGGATCATCACGTCCCTAGCCGTGTGGTCGGAGAACTCGATGGCTCCCTTGAGCAGACCCTCCGCGTCGGTGAGCGTGCCCTCTTCGCTTGAGCGCGAGACAATCAGATGCACCTCGTCGGCCGTGAACGCGGACGTCACCTCGTCGCGGGGTTCGATGCGGAACATGCGCAGCAGGGCGTTGGCGACCGCGTTGAGGCTGGCGATGAGCGGCCGTGAGAAGCGCGCAATCCACACCAGGGGCGGCCCAAACACCAGCGCCGCACGGTCCGGGCTGGAGACGGCGGCGTTCTTCGGAATCATCTCGCCAACCACCACATGGAGCCCCACAATGATGAACAGTGCGATGGCTATCGCCACCGCGTGGGCGGCGGTCTCGCTCATGACGCCGTGCAGCAGGCCCTCAATCCCATGAGCAATCGCCGGCTCGGCGACCACGCCCAGGGATACCGAGCAGATGGTGATGCCAAATTGGGCGGTCGCGAGCATCAGCGACACATTCTCCATGGCCCACAGCACGGTGGCGGCGGCGCGCGACCCCTGCTGCGCGCGCGGCTCGATCGAGCTGCGCCGCGCGGAGATGATGGCGAACTCCGCGCCCACAAAGAACGCGTTGGCCAGCAGGAGGCCGACGACGGCGAACCCCAGTCCCACACTCATGAGTCCTCCGTGCCAGGAATCACGAGTGCCCTTACCCGGTCGATCCGCCTGCCGTCCATGCGTTCCACGGTGATGAGCACGTTGCCGACCTCGACATAGTCCCCCACCCCTGGCAGGCGCCCAAGGGTCGCCATCACCAGTCCGCCGACGGTCTCATAGACGTGGGAGGTCGGCATAGTGATACCGGTGAGTTCCCCCACCTCGTCGGGTCTCAGCACGGCCGGCAGCACCCAGGCGCCGCCTGCCGCCCGGAACACTTGAGAACGACGCGAGTCGTGTTCGTCGGCCACGTCTCCCACGAGCTCCTCGACCACGTCTTCGAGCGTCACGAATCCGGCCGTGCCTCCGTACTCGTCGATCACGAGGGCGCATTGCAGCCCCAAGTCCTTGAGCTCGCCGAGCAGCGGACGCAGCGCCATCGTCTCCGGCACTCGCGGTGCCTCCACCATCAGGTCGCTCACCACGGTGCTGTCCCGTTCGTGCGCGGGGACCGCGATCGCTTGGCGCACATGCACCAGGCCCGCCACATCGTCCAGGCCGTCTCGAATCACGGGAAAGCGGGAGTGGCCGGTCCCGCGGGCCAGCGCCAGGACATCGGCCGCCGTGGCGGTGAGGGGCACGGTGTGCAGCCGCGTCCGGTCCGTCATGACGTCGTCCGCGGCGAGGTCATCCAAGTCGAGAGTGTTGGTCAGCAGCAGTGCTGTGGAGGGCGCGAGGGTGCCGACCTCCGCCGAGCGCCTCACGAGAGCGGCAAGCTCCTGGCGCGAACGCCCGCCGGCGAGCTCCTCTTGAGGTTCCATTCCGAGCGCCCTCACCACCGTGTTCGCGGCGCCGTTGAGCGTGACGATGAGTGGTCGCAACACCAGCGTGAAGGCGAGCATGAAGGGGGCGACGGCGGTGGCGGTGGGTAGCGGGCGCGCGATTGCGGCGTTCTTTGGCACCAGCTCGCCCACGATCATGGAAAACAGGTTGACGACGATGAGTGCCACCACCGCCGCGACGGTGGCCGATGCGGCACGCACCCACGGCGTGGCCGCCATCGGCACTTCGAGAAGCTGGGCGAGCGCGGGTTGGGCGGTATAGCCAAGGAGCACCGTGGTCAAGGTGATGCCCACTTGCGCACCCGAGAGTTGGGTGGAGAGCGAACGTAGCGCGCGCCGGACGCGACGCGCGCCCTGAGCGTCGCCGTCGATCTGTGAGGGATCGAGGGCAACAAAGGAGAATTCGGCCGCCACAAACAGGGCCGTCCCGATGGTGAGGCCCACGCCGAGCGCCACCATTAGCCACGCTGTCACGAGTAGGTGCGCCTTTCGCCCTCCATAGTCGAACAAGCATAGCCGAGCACCCATGGCAGGGGTGCGGGGCCCCGAGCCCGTAACGTGGGTAGCGGGGATGGGCTCCGTGCATAACGATTTGCCAAAAGTCAGCGACGATGCGGCTTGCGCGGTCGTCTAGGGTTGATGATGTCGAATGATCCCTGATTTCAACGGACGAAGTCAGAAAGTGAGCGGCCCGGTGTCCCCCAGCAATTCCCGGTCGAGTGAACGCCAAGTTGTGGCGCGCGCCGACGGTGCCCCCTCCGTCGCGTCCCTCGTCCTTGGCGGCTCCCGCAGCGCCGATGCCGCGGGGCACGCCGTCGTTGCCCCGTCCACCCCGACCGTGCCCTCCCCGCCTCCGCCTCCGTCGTCACAGACGCCTCCGCCTCCACCTCCGCCTCCGTCGTCACAGACGCCTCCGCCTCCACCTCCGCCGCCAGCCCACGCGTCGGCGCCTGAGAAGCCGAGTACGCCCGCGCCGGTTCCCGTGGCAGAGTCCGTCGCGCCCACTGATGCCGCGCAGTCGGGCTCCGACCCCGTGCCGGTCGCCGACGTCCAACACGAACTTCTGCCCACTCAGCCGATCGCCACCGCGGTGGCGCCGAGCGCCGCATACCTGCAGCGCCCGGAACATCCCGCCCTGCTGCACACCGACGTCCATCAAGGCGTCGAGCGGCTGCGCGGTACGGCCGCTCGCGTGGTCAGCAACATGGAGTCCTCGCTTGAGGTGCCCACCGCGACCAGCGTGCGAACCATCCCCGCGAAGCTGCTGATGGACAACCGGGTGGTGATGAACAACCACTTGGCGCGCACACGTGGCGGCAAGGTGAGCTTCACTCACTTAATTGGCTACGCGATCGTCGAGGCGCTCGCCGAGTACCCGGCAATGAACGTCTGCTACACCACGCAGGACGGCAAGCCCGCCGTCGCCACACCGAGCGGCGTCAACCTCGGTCTCGCGATCGACATGACCAAGCCGGACGGTCAGCGCCAACTGCTGGTGCCCAACATCAAGGCCGCGGACGACATGGACTTCGCTCAGTTCTGGGAGACGTACGAGAACCTGGTGCGCCACACTCGCGCGGGCACGTTGCAGGCGAGCGACTTCCAGGGCACCACCATCAGCCTGACCAATCCCGGCACCATCGGCACGGTCCACTCTGTGCCGCGACTGATGCAGGGCCAGGGCGCCATCATCGGCGTGGGTGCGATGGACTATCCCGCGGAATACCAAGGCGCCTCGTTCGAGACGATCGCACGTCTCGGCGTCTCCAAGGTACTCACGCTGACCTCGACGTACGATCACCGCGTCATCCAGGGCGCGCAGTCGGGTGAGTTCTTGGGCCTGGTCCACAAGAAGCTGCTCGGGTTGGATGGCTTTTACGACCGCGTATTCGTGGCGCTGCGCGTGCCGTATGAGCCGGTGCGCTGGGTGGCCGACGTGGACACCGACGAGGATGCGGAACTCGCCAAGCCCGCGCGTATCGCCGAGCTGATCCACGCCTACCGTTCACGCGGCCACCTGATGGCCGACGTCGACCCGCTCAGTTCCCGCCCACGCCGCCACCCGGACCTGGACGTGCAGACACATGGCCTCACCCTGTGGGACCTGGACCGGGAGTATTCGACCGGAGGCTTCGCCGGCAAACAGCGGTGGAAGATGCGCGAGGTGCTGGGTCGATTGCGCGACGCGTATTGCCGCACGGTGGGTGTGGAGTACATGCACATCGCTGACCGCGCGCAACGGGCGTGGTTCCAGGAGCGTCTCGAGCATGGCTACACCAAGCCGAGCCGCGAGGAGCACCTACGCATCCTGGGCCGCCTCAATGCCGCCGAGGCGTTCGAGGCATTTCTGCAGACCAAGTACGTGGGCCAAAAGCGCTTCTCGCTCGAGGGCGGCGAATCCCTCATCCCCCTCATGGACGCGATCCTGTCGTCAGCCGCACGTGCCGGCATCCACGAGGTGTGCGTTGGCATCGCCCACCGCGGCCGCCTCAACGTGCTTGCCAACCTTGCGGGCAAGTCGTACAGCCAGATCTTCTCCGAGTTCGATGGCACGGCGGTGCCAGGTTCGGTGCAAGGCTCGGGAGACGTCAAGTACCACCTGGGCACCGAGGGCGTCTTCACGGCCGACACCGGCGAGACCACCAACGTGTACTTGGCCGCCAACCCCTCCCACCTTGAGGCGGTCAATCCCGTGCTCGAGGGAATCGTGCGCGCCAAACTCGATGCGCTGGGTGCGGACCCCGCCACAGACGGCTATCCGATCCTGCCGGTGCTCGTCCACGGCGATGCCGCCTTCGCCGGCCAGGGCATCGTCCAAGAGACGCTGAACATGGCGCAGCTGCGCGGATACAAGACCGGCGGCACCGTGCACGTCATCATCAACAACCAGGTGGGATTCACCACCGGCCCGCAGGACAGCCGGTCGACGCGCTACTGCACCGACATCGCCAAGGGCTTCCAGATCCCCATCTTCCACGTCAACGGCGACGACCCCGAGGCGTGTGTGCGCGCCGCGCGACGGGCCTTCGAGTACCGCGAGGCCTTTGGGCGTGACGTGATCGTGGACATGGTGTGTTACCGCCGCCGAGGTCACAACGAGGGTGACGATCCCTCCATGACGCAGCCGCGCATGTACGACCTGATCGAGACCAAGCGCTCCGTGCGCCACCTCTACACGGAGGCCCTGATCAGGCGCGGCGACATCACGGATGAGGAAGCGGAGCAGATGTCGCAGGACTACCTCGCGCAGCTGGAGCGGGTGTTCCTCGAGACTCGCGAGGGGTTCGCGGGTTCCCACGCCGAAACCATTGCCGGGCTGGAGTTGCCGTCATCGCAATCCTCGGATGCCGGCGTGATGGTCGGCTGGCAGACGTCGGTGTCGCCGCAACAGATCGAACGCATCGGTCGCGCGCACATGCGCCCACCCCAGGGCTTCTCGGTCCACCCCAAACTTGCGAAGCTGCTGGAGCGGCGCGACGCCATGAGCCGCGAGGGCGGCATCGACTGGGGATACGGCGAACTGCTCGCGTTCGGTTCGCTACTCCAAGAGGGCGTACCGGTGCGGATGGCTGGCCAAGACTCACGGCGCGGCACGTTTGTACAGCGCCACGCGGTGCTCCACGACCGCTCGACGGGTTCCGAATGGACGCCGCTGATGTACCTCGCCTCCGACCAGGCGCGCCTCAACATCTACGACTCCCACCTCAGCGAGTACGGCAGTCTTGGCTTCGAATACGGGTACTCGGTGGAGCGGCCCGACGCCCTGGTGCTGTGGGAGGCGCAGTTCGGCGACTTCGTCAACGGCGCCCAGACCATCATCGACGAATTCATCTCGTCGGCCGAGCAGAAGTGGGGACAGTCGTCGTCCGTGGTGATGCTTCTGCCCCACGGCTTCGAGGGCCAGGGACCGGACCACTCGTCCGCCCGGGTCGAGCGCTTCATGCAGTTGGCGGCCGAGGACAACATGGTGGTCGCGATGCCGTCCACCCCTGCGTCGTACTTCCATCTGCTGCGTCGGCAGGCCTACAACCGTCCTCGCAAACCGCTCGTGGTCTTCACCCCCAAGTCGATGCTGCGCCTCAAGGCCGCCGCGAGCGACGTCGCGGATTTCACTCAGGGTACGTTCCGGGAAGTCATCGGGGACGATGCCGTGGACGGCTCCCATGTCACACGCGTACTGATGTGTGCCGGCAAGGTGTACTACGACCTGTTGGCGCAGCGGGACAAGTCCGGCGACACGTCCACCGCGATCGTCCGCTTCGAGCAGCTGTATCCCTTGAACGTAGAACGGATCCACGAGGCGTTGGCACCGTTCGACGGTGCCGAGCTCATGTGGGTCCAGGAGGAGCCGCAGAACCAGGGCGCGTGGGCCAACATGTCGCTGACCCTGCCGCAAGTTGTCGGTGACACCATCGCGGTGGTTTCCCGGCCAGCTTCCGCCTCGCCGGCGTCGGGGCTTGCCTCGCGCCACCATGAGGAGCAGGCTGATCTCGTGGCGAGGGCGTTCGACAAGTGACACACGTCTTCTTCGTTGGCGACGAACTCACGGCGGGTCACGGAGACCCCAAAGCGCTGGGATGGACGGGGCGTGTCGCTGCACGCACCCTCCCCCTGGCCCCAGAATTGCGATTCCACACCCTTGCCGTGCCGGGAGAGACCACCGGCGAACTGACCGCGCGATGGGACGACGAGGCGCTCCGGCGCACCGGGGAACCCGTTCCGGGCGCGGCTCCTCATGCCGTGCTGTTCGCCATCGGCCGCAATGACGTGCACCGTGGCATCTCCCCCACGATGACGCGCCTCAACATCGCAAACACGTTGGACCGCGCCAAGGCGCTCGGCTTTCGCACGATGCTTGCCGGGCCGCCGCCGGGTCGCGCGGAGGACCAGCAGGCGATTGCGGAGCTTTCCGCGCTGTGTGAAGAATCCGCCGCGCGCCGAGGCGTCCCTTACGTGGACATGTTCGGGCCGCTCGCGCGCCACGAGCAGTGGGTGGCCGACATGGCGATAGGAGACGAGAGTCTTCCCCACCAGGCGGGCTACGGGCTCATGGCGTGGCTGGTGCTGCACTCCGCCTGGCACGACTGGCTGGGCGTCGAGCAGCCTGCCGTCTAGCGACGGCCGCGGGCTAAACGTCGGCGCCGGAGTTGCGTAGCGTCACTGTGAGGTCGTGCGGCCGTGACGCGATCGCGATGGCGTCCTCGTACGAGACTTCCCCGGAGGTGACCAGGCGGAACAGGTGCTGGTCGAACGTTTGCATCTTGTAGTACTCGCCCTCCGAGATCAGGTCCAGGATGGGCGGCTGACTCGACGGGTCGACGATCGCCTCGGCGATGCGGCCGTTGTTGATCATGACCTCGGCCACCAGGGCCCGGCCCGAACCGTCCATCTTGCGCACGAGTCGCTGCGACACGATGCCGCGCAGCGTCTGCGCCAGCGTGGCACGCACTTGCGTCTGCTCGTGAGGAGTGAAGAAGTCGACGATGCGATTGATGGTGTCCTGTGCGTCCACCGTGTGGAGCGTCGCGAGTACCAGGTGCCCGGTCTCCGCCGCAGACAATGCGGCCCGTACGGTCTCGATGTCGCGCATCTCACCCACGAGGATCACGTCGGGATCTTGACGCATCGCTCCGCGCAGCGCGTTCATGAAGTCCAGGGTGTCAGAGCGCACCTCGCGCTGGCTGATGATCGCCTTCTTGTCGCTGTGGAGCACCTCGATGGGGTCCTCGACCGTGATGATGTTGACCTCACGGACCGTGTTGATGAGGTCAACCATCGACGCGAGGGTGGTGGTCTTTCCGGAACCCGTGGGCCCGGTCACCAGCACGAGTCCGCGCGGCTCGAGCGCGAGGTCCGCCACGACCGCCGGGATTCCGAGCTCATGCATAGGCTGGGCGCCCACGGCGACGCGACGGAACACCAGGCAGTCCGTTCCGCGCGCCACGTACGCGTTGACGCGGAACCGTCCCACCCCGGACAGGGAGAAAGCGAAGTCCGCCTCGTGGATGTCGCGGAACTGCGCCACCAGGTCCTCTGGCAGCACCTGGGCCACCATGTTTCGCGTGTCTTCAGCCGTCAGCGGCGGCACCTGCAGCTTGCGCAGACGGCCATCGACGCGGATACGCGGCGCGGACCCCACCTTGCAGTGAAGGTCGGAGCCTCCCGTGGACGCGAGGGCGTGCAGGAGGGGGATAACGGAAACGGGCTGATCGCTCACGATTGCTCCATCGGCATCACGGGACCTTGACTTGAGAAGGCTAACGCGTTGCGTGCGACGGTGCGTCCGCGACGCCGATTCGGGGCGGGCGGTGTGGTTTCGCTGTCGATGTGGAATGATGGAGGGTCGCCCGAACGAACCCCAAGGAGTCACCATGAGCAAGCGTGGTCGCAAGCGCAAGACGCGCGCCAAGTCCGGCGCCAATCACGGCAAGCGTCCCAACGCTTGATTCGTGCCGGGCTGTTAGCCCTGAGATGAGCAAAGCCCGCGTCCGTCGACGCGGGCTTTGTTTGTGATGCTCGCGCCCCAGCGCAACAACAACAGTCCTGCTACTTGTACTCGTCGCGAGCCATCTGCAGGGTGCTCAGCACCCGTTCGCGCAACTGGTGGGGAGCCTTGTCTCCGTGCGCTTGGGACACCAGCAACCGGATCTTCTCGTTGATGCGGTGCTCGGCCTCGCACGGCGGACAGTCCTTCAGGTGCGCGCCGATGCGCAGTAGCTCCTCGTCCGACAACTCGCCGTCGATGAACTCGAACAGTTTGTCCAAGGCCTCTTCGCATTGCCGCTTAATCACGGTGCACCTCCTCGACTGACGCACCCCCGGCGCAATGACGCGCGCTCGTCTCCCACTGATTCTTCATGGTGTCACGACCCCGCCCTGTGGTCGTAGATTCCGCGTTCGGCCGCGTATTCGCGCAGTTTCTCGCGGAGCATCCGGCGGCCGCGGTGCAGCCGGGACATCACGGTTCCCACCGGGGTGTCCATGATCTCGGCGATTTCCTTGTAGGCGAAGCCCTCGACGTCGCTGAGGAACACCGCCATCCGGAAGTCGTCGGACAGTTCCGCGAGCGCATTGCGCACGTCGTCGTCGCCGATGCTGTCCAAAGCGAGTTGCTCGGCCGATGCCAGCCCGGAGGACTGGTGCTCGGCTGCGGCCGCCAACTGCCAGTCCTCGACGTTGTCGGCATCGGTGCGCTTCGGTTCGCGCTGCTTCTTGCGGTAGGTGTTGATGAACGCGTTGGTCTGGATACGGTACAGCCAGGCCTTGAGGTTGGTGCCGGGAGTGAACTTGTCCTGGCCCGCGAAGGCCTTGGCATAGGTTTCCTGCACCAGATCCTCTGCGTCCGCACCGTTGCGCGTCATTCTGAGCGCGGCGGCATACAGCTGGTCCATGAAGGACAGGGCATCGGTCTCGAAGTCGAAACCGTCGGCGTGAGTGGTCATTGCGACCGAGCCTACCGGGCCACGCGACCACCCGAGGGTGACGTCCGGCGCACAGACCTGAGTCCCGCGCGTCGTGGTCCTTTCGGCCAGCATGGTCATGCCTCTCAGAACGCCAGATGACGGGTCCTCATTCCCCACCGTGTACAACGGCCTGCGCGTGGGTAGGCTGGGAGACATGATGCGTTCACTAGCCCGTCCCTTGTTGGCCTCCTGGTTTGTCTACGGGGGTGTCCGCGATGCGCTGGAGCCGCAGGCCCGGGCGGCCGCGGCCGAACCCGTCGTGGGCCCACTCCTGAAGGACGCCGGCGTGGAGGTGCCCATGGAGACCCTCGTCAGGGTCCACGGCGCCGCCACTGCCGCCACAGCCGCCATTCTGGCGATCTCCAAGACCCCCCGCACCGCCGGGGTGGCACTCACCGGCCTTGCCGCCGTCACGGTGGCTACGGGAGCGCCGTTCTGGCGCCTGCCGGAGGGCGAGGCGCGCGATGCCGCCCTTGACCAGTTCATGAAGAGCTTGTCCCTGCTGGGCGGCGCCATGCTGGCCGCCACCGCTGGACACAGCGCAGGGCACATCAAGCGCAAGAAGGCCCACAAGGCCAAGTCAAGGGCGAAGGCCGCGGAGAAGGCCAAGTCCGAACGCAAGGGCAAGTGAGCGGTGTGCTCCGGCCGGGCACTGGTCCCGGCGAGGTGTGGGACGCCCCCACACATTCCGTGCGCCACGGCCACGCACCACTTGATGCGACCGTCGAGGTACCGGGCTCCAAGTCGCTGACCAACCGCTTTCTGGTGCTCGCCGCCCTCGCCGAGGCCCCGGTGACGATGCGCGGGGGGCTGGTGTCGCGGGATTCCGCGCTCATGATCGAGGCGCTGCGCTCACTTGGCGTCTCGGTAGACGTGGGCGCGGATGCGTGGACGATCACGCCGGGTCCATGGCGCGGTGGCGTATCGATCGACTGCGGCCTCGCGGGCACCGTCATGCGCTTTGTGCCGCCGCTGGCCCTCCTGGCCGGACTTGGCGGAGACATCAGACCCATCACCTTTGACGGAGACGCCGGGGCTCGCGTGAGACCCATGGACGCGCTCATTGATAGCCTGCGCTCCCTGGGCGCTGCCGTGGAAGACGGCGGCCGCGGCACCCTGCCCTTCACGGTGACGCCGCCGACCGCCGTTCCCGACTCCGTGGACGTGGACGCCTCGGCGTCGTCGCAATTTGTGACGGCCTTGCTGCTGGTGGCCCCCAGACTGCCGGGCGGGCTGACCGTGAGGCACGTGGGCAAGGCACTGCCGAGCCTGCCGCACATCGACATGACGTGCCAGACGCTGCGCTCCGCGGGGGTGCGCGTGGACCAGCCCGACGAACGCACGTGGGTGGTCCACCCCGGCGCCCTGTCCCTGGGCGACGTGCGGGTGGAACCCGACCTGTCCAACGCCGGCCCCTTCATGGCGGCGGCGTTGGCGGCGGGGGGCACGGTGCGAATTCCCGGCTGGCCCGCGGTCACGACACAGCCCGGGGTGCTCTATCCGGAGCTGCTGGAGCGCATGGGGGGTCGCTGCAGCCTGGATGGCACCGTCATGACCGTCACCGGCACGGGGGATGTTCGCGGCATTGCCGCGGACCTCGCCCCCGCCGGCGAGCTCACCCCCACCATCGCGGCGCTGTGCGCCATCGCGTCGGGCCGCTCCGAGCTGACCGGCATCGGGCACTTGCGCGGCCACGAGACGGATCGGCTCGCCGCGATCGCGACCGAGGTGGAGCGCGTGGGCGGCGTGTGCCGTGCCGGAGATGACTCCCTCACGTTCGGCGGAGCGCCGAGCCCGGACGATGCCGCTGGCGGGCTTTCGGGCGCCGTCTTGGAGACGTATCACGACCACCGGATGGCCACCTTCGCGGCCATCGTGGGGATTGTTGTCCCTGGTATTCAGGTCATCAATGTGGGCGCCACCGCCAAGACGATGCCGGACTTCCCGCGCCTGTGGGCGCAACTGCTCGGCGGCACATAGGCGCCTGCGCCCATCCCTCGGGGCGCGCTCCTAGACGTCGACTCGAACGCCCTTCTCGAAGGACTCGATGATCCCCATCGCCACCGCGAGTGCGCGGCGACCCTCACGGGCGTGGACCGGCGGCTGCTGGCCCGCACGGAACGCGGTCAACACCGCGTCCATGTGCCGGTCAAACGTGTACTCGAAGGTACGGGCCTCGTCATTGAAGTACCCCGGCTCCCACACCCGTCGGGTCTCGTCACCCGCGGCCGACACCGTCAGCCGCTTGACGGTGTCCTCGATGATGAGCCGCCCCGTGGTGCCATTGACCTCGACCAGGTGGGCGTCGGGGTAGGCATACGAAGAGTCGTAGGACCCGACCAGGGAGCCCACGGCACCTGAGGCGAACTGCAGCGCCACCGCGAGCGTGGTGTAGGTCCCGGCCCGCGTCATGTCGGTCATCTGGGCGGCGACCGAACCAATGGGGCCGCACAGTTGCTCAAGCATGTCGAGCCCGTGCACTTGGGTCTCGATCAGGTTGGCGTGCGGACTATCACCGAAGTTCGGCTCGCCGCCAAAGCGCCACGTGGCGAACACGATGTCGCCGAGCTCGCCCGCATCGATCGCCGCCTTGGCGCGCATCACCGGTTCCGCGAAGCGGTGGTTGAGGTTGATCGCGAAGAACAGGCCTTGGCGCTCGGCCTCGGCGAGCAGCGCATCGGCCTCTTTCAGGTCGAATACCAGGGGCTTCTCAACCAGCAGCGGCACGCCGCGCTCGAGTAGGTGCAGGGTGGGGGCGAAGTGTGCCTCGTTGGGCAGGCAGACCGTGACGAGATCGGGGCGCGCCTCGTCGAGCATCGTGTCGAGGTCGGTGAAGGGCGCCGTGTCGAACGTGGCCGCGCGCGCCGCCGTGCGGTCCGGGTCGCGCCCCACGATGCCCACCAGTGCGGTATCACGACGTCGTGAGACGATGCGCGCGTGCTGGGCGCCCCACGCTCCGGCGCCCACCACGGCGATCCTCAGTGCATCGTCCATCGTCACACCCTCCGTCTCATTCGCACGAACACTCCTCACACTATCCGGCTGGGCTCGGTAGTCTCGGAGCATGACGGAATCCCCGGCGGTCGCGTGACGGACTGGAGCCACTACGACGAGTCCGACGCGAAGGTGCGTCCCTCGCGCAGCTCGCGGCCTCGCTCCAAGCGTCGACCCGCGCACGACGACGCGATCGACGGCACGGTGGTGATTGTGGACCGCGGCCGATACACGGTGTTGACGGATGCGGGTCCGATCGTGATGGCGGTCAAGGCGCGCGAATTGGGCCGCCGCGGGCTGGTGGTGGGCGACCGGATCGGCCTGGTGGGTGACGCCTCGGGAACCCCCGACACGTTGGCGCGCATCGTGCGCCGCGACGAGCGGGTCAATTCCCTGCGTCGCACGGCCGACGACACCGACGCCGCCGAGCGCGTGGTGGTCGCCAACGCGGACCAGCTGGCGATCATCGCGGCCGTGGCCGATCCTGAGCCGAACCCGCGCATCATCGACCGGTGCCTGGTGGCCGCGTTCGACGCGCGCATGCGGGCGCTGCTGGTGCTGACCAAGGCGGACCTGACCACGGCCGACGCCATGCGCGCTTTGTACGAGCCGCTGGGCGTCACGGTGATCGAGACGTCCGTGAAGCGCGCGGGAGGGCCCGAGGCGGACCCCGGCTTTCACCTGCTGCGCACGGAGCTGGTCGACTCCAAGACGGTCTTTGTGGGCCCGTCCGGGGTGGGCAAGTCGACGCTGGTGAACGCCCTGGCACCCGCCGCGGGCAGGGCCGTGGGGCGCGTCAACGACGTCACGGGGCGCGGTCGCCACACGTCCACCTCGTCGCTCATGCTCGAGGTGCCCAGCGGCGGTTGGATCATCGACACCCCTGGTATTCGCTCTTTCGGACTGGCCCATGTGGATCCGGAGCACATGATGAGCGCCTTCCCCGACGTGGCCGACTACGAGGCAGAGCACTGCCCGCGCGGCTGCACACACCTGAGCGCGGAGGACGGCTGCAAGCTGGACGACTGGGTGGGAGACAACCCCGACCGCGCAATCAAGCTGGACTCGATCCGGCGACTGCTGATTTCGCGCGCATCGGGCGATGGCTACTAAGTCCTCGCAGGACCCGAACGGCTCGTTCAACGGGAACGGCGGGTGAACGGTTGTCGACTCGCGACCGCCAACGCGCCGTCCACTACCCTGTCCCCATGACCTACGCCGACGATCTCGCGTTGGCCCTCGCCATTGCCGACGAGGTCGACGCCCTCACGATCGCGGGCTCCCTGAGCGACTTTGCGGTCGAGACCAAGAACGACGACACCCCTGTCACCGCGATCGACCGCGCCGCCGAGCACCTGGTCCGCGATCGCCTCACCGCCGCACGTCCGAACGACGCGATCGTCGGCGAGGAGTTCGGCGCCTCTCGCGGCGCACTGGACCCCGTCGGCGGAAAGTCCTTCGCGCGCCGGTGGGTGGTCGACCCGATTGACGGAACCAAGAACTTTGTGCGCGGCGTTCCCGCCTGGGCCACCCTGATCGGCCTCGTGGACGGCGACGAGGCCGTAGTGGGCGTGGTGAGCGCACCCGCTTTGGGCCGACGCTGGTACGCGGCGCTCGGAAGCGGCGCGTGGGGCGTCACCCACGTCCACGGTTTTCCCACCGCGCCGCGGCGCCTCCAGGTGTCGACCGTGACCAACCTGTCCGAAGCGTCGGTGTCCTTCAGCTCCCTGTCCGGCTGGGAGGAGCGCGGCATGCTCGGCCCGTTCCTCGACCTCACCCGTGCGGCCCGGCGCGTGCGTGCCTTTGGCGACTTCTGGAGCTACATGATGGTGGCGGAGGGCCAGGTAGATGTGGCATGCGAGCCTGAGCTCGCACTCCACGACATGGTCGCACTGGCGCCGATTGTCACGGAGGCCGGCGGTCGCTTCACGTCGCTCGGCGGCGAGTCTGGGCCGTTCGGTGGCGACGCCCTTGCCTCCAACGGCGCGCTCCACTCGGCAGTGCTCGCGACCCTCACCGCGGCGTAAATCACAGCCATCGTGCGCGCGGAGCGGTCGAGACGCGCACGCGTGATGAGGTGACAGCATTGACCGCCCAAACGCACGTGGGTACTGCCGACGAATGAAAGCTCTAGCCCCCCATCACCTCGGCCAGGTCATACCAGAGCAAGGTACGGTCGGCGAGGCGCTCGGCGGCGTCGTCGTCGCCTTCGAGGGCGGCCCGAGCATCGACCGCCGCCTCTTCCTCGTCCACAAAGACGCACGCGATCGACGCGGGGTCGAGCCTGCCCGCAATGCGTACCGCGGCGGGATGCCTGGCGCCGTCCGCGACGGCGTCGGCGCGAGATACGTCGGCGGCCACCACGGCGCGCAGCCGCGAGCCCAGTTCGAGCGCCGAGGCCATGCCTGCTGCGTCGATAGCGAACTCCGCCAGTTCATCCTCGTCGAGGGCGGGCATGGCGTCCCTCAACACGTCAGAGACGGCGTATGCCCGTTGCGGCTCCCATTGGCCCGAGGTCTGCAGGGCAAGCTCGTCGATGGTGGCGGGGATGTATACCCTCATGCCCCCAGTGTGACCCTCAGCGGCCGTGGCGCGCAGGATGACGCGCCTGCTACGCCCGGGTGGTCACCACAGCCGCACCGCGAGCGGCCGCGGCGACGGCTTGAATCCCTCTGCGTGCCGTGGATCTCGGCGCACGCTCCCCAAGTGCCTGACCCGCAAGCGCGGCGGCGTCACATGCACGCGGGTCCCAACCGACGGTCCACACCTCCTCGACGGCGCTGTACCTCCGCAACGCGTCCGCCACGGCCTCGCGCGGACGCTGGCCCGCCACGGACCCTCTCACGCGGTTCACTACCACGAGCCGTGGAGTCGTCTCCACGGGGACTACCGCGTCGAGCTCCGCGAGCGCATGCACCATCCGTTGGATTCCCAACGGTTCCGCGCTGCCCACGGCCACTACCACGTCGGCCGCCGCCAGCGCGGACAGGGTCGCGCCGTTGCGCTGCGGGGCGTGGGTGTCGTACTGGAGTTCCTCGTCGCGCTCCAGCGAGAATCCGCAGTCCACCACCGTGACCGCCGCTTGCCCGCGCAACAGTTCCCACACCGGTTCCAGTGCTGACGCCGAGAGCTCCGTCCAGCGGTCTGCGCGAGTCACTCCCGACAGCACCCGGAGTCCGGGCGCCGCCTGGAGGGCATGGCGGTTCACGGTGTCCTCGCTGAGGGAGCCTTGCAAGGAGGCCCGGGCCAGCGCCGCGATGCCGGGTGCCTCATCCAACAGTCCCAGTGCCTGCGCCACCGCGCCACCGTACGTGTCGACGTCCACCAGAACCGTCGGTTCCTTGAGTGCGAGGTCATAGGCCATGGACACGGCGAGCGTGGTGCGCCCCGGTGCGCCCGTGGGACCCCACACCGCGATGATGACACCGCGCCCCACGCTTTCTCGCTCGGGAGGGTCGTCGGCTCGCTCGGTCGACGCGACACGGCTCGACGCCGCACTCACGGATGCGAGGACCGCCGCCGCGTCGGCGTCGGCTGGCAGAAGTTGATCGATGCCCAGGCTCCGGAGGTGATCCTCCGCATCCTGACTCGACGGAACTCCCACCACGGCGAGACCCGCGGCCGTGAAGTCGGCCACCACCCCACGATGCAGTTGCGACTGCTCGGACACCAGCACCACGGAGCCGACGCCCGCACGGGCGGCCGCGAGCGCCTCCGTGAGGTCGGCGCATCGGCGCGCCACGCTGAGTCCCGGCGCGACACCGACCGCGGCGGCGACTGCGCTCTCGCGCGGGCCACGGACCGCGATCAGCACCCCGACGGTCACGCGGCACCGCCCGGTGGGCCCACCACCGAGATGTCCCCCTTGGTCGCGAGCGCGTCCAGGAATCGCTCGACGTCCCGCCGCGGGACAACCACGTACACGGTTTCGACGGACCCGGCCGAGAATGACCCCGCATCGTGGTCGACCGCCTCGACCACCAGGCCGGACGCCACCAGCTCGGTGCGCGGCTCATCGGCGTCTGTGCGGGTCAGGTAGATGTCCACGGTGGAACCGCGCTCCACGCCGTCCGCGAGGGGAAGGTTGGTCCGCACCGCGATGGGTCGACCGTCGAAGTCCTGCGGGTCTGCGAGAGAGTCGTGTGGCACCAGTTCGCCGTCTCCGATGACTCGCGTCACCACCTGACCCCACGGCTGCTGGCCGGGCGCGGCATAGACGCCTTCGGGGATCCGAACGTGGACTACGACCACGTCGGACATCCTGAGGATGGTTCCCGGCGTCAGGGTGTGTCTGGCCGCGTAATAGGGAACGGTCGTGTCGGCCGACCGGACGATGCCCGTGACGGCGATCACGGCCACGGAGATCAGCAGCAGGCCCACCACCAGGCGCGGATCGCGCCACCCCGGCCGCCTCAGCCGACCGGCCACAGGCGTGTCACTCATGCGAGACCCCCTCTCTCGTTCTGGGCCTCATCTTGCCCGAGGACGTCATTGCGCGCCACCGCACTGTGGAAAACGCGCCCGCGCCGAACATCGAGTGCCACAATGAGGGGCATGGCCCCACGGTTCCTCACACTCGCCGACGTTCAGGAGGTTCTGAACATCTCCTCGCCCCAGGCATACGCCTTGGTCCGTTCGGGGCAGTTACCCGCGATTCAGGTGGGCGGCCGCGGCCAGTGGCGCGTCGAATCGGTGGAACTCGAGAACTACATCGCCCGCCAATACCAGGCCACGCGAGACAAGGTTCAGGCCGGCGGCGCAGAGGACTGACGGCTCATGACATCGCCGAACGCACGCGCATGATCGCGTCGATCGGCACCGCGGACATGGCGCCCACCGAGGTGGACACCTCTACGTAGTCGGCGCCCACGATGGCGATGAGGCCCGTCACCTCTCCCACCCCAAAGTCGACAATCACGCGCGCGCGATCACGTGCCAACGCGCGCAACGCATGCCCGATGCCCAGGCGGCGCTCCACCTCGGTGACGTGGGATGTGCGCGGCGGCAACCCGGAGACCAGCGCCACCGCACGCATCGGCACCAGCGTCTGCGGTCCGCCTGCCTCCAACAGCAACCATTGCACGGCCGCGTCCACCACCACCCCCCGCACCATCTCGCCGTCGCGCAACGTCAACGCCACGGACTGACCGCGTGCGGTCAGCAGGCGTTCGGCCAGCTCGATCGATGCCCGCTCCGACCGGGTCAGGTCGGAGACATCGGCCTGGAACTGCGCGTCCTGTGCCGCACTCAGCTGCGCCTCGAGGTCCGAAAACAGGTCATCCCATCGCATGGGGAACACCGTAGCGACCCCACATATCCACAGGAACGGTCGACACGCTCGTCACGCTCGTGTATACCTAACATCATCAAACCGCATTAAACGCAGTCATACGATGCTTGGGAGGGGTAATGCGCATCATGAGCAGAATTGCCGCATGGATCGCCGTGCTGGGATTGCCGGCGGTGGCGTGGGCACTGGCACGCACCGCGTGGGCACTGTGGGAGGGTCGTGGGACCGCGGCTGCGGTGGACAACCTCGTGGCGATGGGCGCCGCGGGCATCGGAGCTGTTGCGGCCGGGTATCTTGCCATCACCGGGTGGGCAATGCTGCTGGGTGCCGTTCTCCATGGCGGTCGGGCCGTGCCGCGGTTCGTGGCGGCGCTCGCGCCGCCGTCGTGGCAGCGCGTCACGGCCACCGCTTTGGGTATTTCCATGACCGCCGGCGTTGCCGGCCCGGCCCTGGCCTCCTCGTCGACGACGCCGCACGTGGGATGGGGCGAGCCCGTCCCGCCGTCGGCCGCGGCACCCGCACCGGCGCATTCCCCGACCGTTGCCACGTCAGTCGGTTGGACGCCTCCCAGCACCACACCGCCCTCCGCCGACGGCGGCGCGCTGGCGGTCGGCTTCGTGGCCGCGCCTCCCGAACCAGCACCCTTGCCATCGGCTCGTCACCAACCGCCTGCCCACGCCGCGCCGGAAGGCACAAGCGCGGCAGGGGCCGACGACGGGCCCGCGCACCCCGGTACTTACACCGTGGAGCACGGCGACTCCTTGTGGCGCATCACGGCGGCTTTGTTGGGACCTGGGGCGAGCGATGCCTCCATCAACCGGGCGTGGCCTCAGCTGTATGCCGCGAACGCCGACGCCGTCGGCGCGGATCCGGCCCTCATTCACCCTGGGCTTGTACTCACCGTTCCCACGGGATTCCAGCCATGACCGCCGTCGCCCCTGCGGCGCTCGAGTCGAGTTCCACCTTCGCCCGGCAACCCATGCCAGCGGCCGCGCCGCCATCCATTGTCCCCACGGCGTATCGGAAGCGGCGCGCTCTCGGCGACCCGACGCCCTTGGCGTGCACGGTAGCTCGCACGGCACTGGACGTCGCCCTGGGAGCACACGGAATCGACACCCTGACGCGGTGGATCACCCCCACCCTGCGCACGTCGCTTCTCAAGCAACACTCGCTCGCCCGCCGGGCTCGCTACGTGACCCGCGGAGACATCGTGGTCGCACGCATTCGGGTGTGCCGCGTGAGCGCCACCGCCGTCGAGGCCGGCCTCGTTGTCATGGAGGGCGACGTGGCACACCCGATGGCCATGCGGCTGGAAGCGTGCGCGGGCCGGTGGCTCACCACCGCCCTCGATGTCGGCTAGCGCGCGCTACTCATTCTTCCCGTGGCACATCTTGTACTTCTTGCCAGATCCGCACGGGCACTGAGCATTCTTCGCCGTGCCGGGGAACGTGCCGCCGTCCGCTTCTGACTTCTTGGCGGCCTTCGCCTTGGTCGTGGACGCCTTGCCGGAGCCGTCGTCGGACGGACCGGAATACGTGAGTGCGCCCATCGACGACGTCACCGGGCCGCCGCCGGTCATGGTGGAACCGGGGACCTGCCTTCGCGACTGCGCGCCGTCACCCTTGGGACCGGACGCGGCAGGGGCATCTCCCATGGCCTTGGGAGCCGTGCGAGCCGTCGTGGCCGCGCTCGCCGCGTCCACCGTCGCGGCCGGCTGAGGCGCCTGTTCGCGCTTCTCCACGCGGTACAGGACCTGGAGCGCCTGCTCCTTGACCGCGTCGGACATGGCGCTGAACATCTGGTGGGCCTCGCGCTGGTACTCAATGAGCGGATCGCGCTGACCCATGGCCCGCAGTCCGATTCCCTCCTTGAGGTAATCCNNTCGTAGAGGTGCTCGCGCCACTTCAGGTCGATCACCTGCAGAAGCACCTGACGCTCCACCTGACGCATCAGGTCGGGGGTGATCCGCTCCTCCACGGCGTCATACGCGATGCGCGCATCGGCCGTGAGCTCGCGCTCCAGGAAGCTCTGAGTAAGGTAGCGCAAGCCACCCGCCTCCTCCACCACCTCGTCCACCGTGAGAGACACCGGGTAGATGGCTCGCAGG
>DGBM01000096.1 GCA_002384765.1 Demequinaceae bacterium UBA4004 | reverse complement strand
GACGTAGATCTTCCACGAGCACGAGCCGGTGCAGTTCACGCCGTGGGTGCTGCGCACAATCTTGTCGTGGCTCCAGCGGTCGCGGTAGAACGCGTCCGCGTCCCTGCCGCCCTCCCGGGTCACCGTGCGGAGGTCGTCGGACACCTTCCCCGGCGTGAAGAACCGGCCCGCGTTGACCAGGAAGCTGCCGGCAATGCTGCTGGAGCGGTCTGACGTCGTTGTCATGGGAGTCCTATTCGCTAGGGGCGGCGGCGTGGGGAGGGTCCGGGGCTTCGGTGGCCGCGGCGGGGCGCCGGAGAGGGGGACGGAGGTGATCGCCGTACGCCTGCGGGTCGATCGTGCGTGCAGGCGTCTGGTCTGGCCGGCTGAGTCGCGCGCGGCACAGGGCGGGCATGACCCACACGTCCATCGCCTCGACCCCGACCTCTTGGCCAGACGCACTGAGGACGGTCGAGAGCAGTTCGGTGTGGATGGCGCAAATGATGGGGTGCTCCTCCACGAGTTCCGCAAAGGGGCATGCGCCGATGGTGATCGAGTCCCTCAGGGGCGACGCCTCGGCGGAGAAGCCGACGGAATGGAGGGACTCGACGGCGTGGTCGACGGCCTGGTCGGCGGTGGTCGCGATCGGCTGCGGCTCAAGGGACTGCGCCCATCGTTCGGCGGTCCGGCGCGCGAGCTCCGGAGCGTTGGCGACTTCCAGTGACTCGCTCAGCACTCGGGAGAGTTCGTCGTAGGGGGCGCGCGCGTCCGCAGACGCCTTGAAGGCAAGCGGCGGGCGCCCCCTCCCGTGTGGCCTTCCCTGGATGCGCTCGACGCGCCCGCCGGCCACTAAGACGTCGAGGTGGGCTCGCACCGTGTTGGGGTGAAGGCCCACGATCGCAGCCAGTTCGTCAATGGTGAACTCGCTCGTGCTGGACTCGAGCTTGGCGAGAATGTGGGCGCGGGACCCGGTCCCCTTGCCAGGCATGCCCGGTGGTTGCTCGCCATCAACACGCGCCGCGATCGCGAGAAGCGCGTCGCTCACTGCTTGTTCGGTCCCGGTGGTCATAGCGCTTTTCTACCACACTGAGCCGTCCCTCCGCATTAAACACGGAAGAAAATCGTCAATGTGGAGAAAGCGGCGTGGGGGGTCGCGCGGGAGCTGTCAGCGCAGGACGAGCGGGAGTGTGGCGAATCCGCCGCCGGGATAGTGCGCGCGGGTGGGCGCGGTGGCGCTCGGATACGAGATGTCGGTGGTGCGCGCGAGGAACTCCTCAACAAACACGCGCAACTCCAGTCGAGCCAAGGGCGCGCCCGGACACGCGTGGAGGCCTCTGCCGTATACAAGGTTGTCTTCCGGCTTGCGGTCAAGCCGGAACTCGTCGGGGTCACCGAAGACCGACTCATCGCGGTTGGCAGAAGCCCAGAGCACCGTGACGCGTTCGCCCGCGTCGATGACCTGTCCACCGACCTCGACTTGACGCGTTGTCACGCGACGGTTGGCGATGAGCGGTGCGTTCATGCGCAGGATCTCGTCATTCGCCGCGCCAATCAAGGTGGGATCGTCGCGAAGCAACTGCTGGGTCGTGGGGTGGACCGCGAGGTGGTGGGCGAGGATGCCGACGCTCGCCGAGATCGTGCTCAGTTCGCCGACGGTCCAGTTGCGGAGGAGGCTCACCAGTTCCTCGTCTGTCATGGGGCGATCCCAGACGCGCTCGCTAAGTAGCAGAGTCGTGAGGTCTTGCGGTGCCGCGTCACCCGCCTGGCGGCGAACGCTCAGCAGATCCCTGATGAAGCCGTCGAACTCGACGGCGATGGCGGCCATGGCGGGCCGATCCTGCGCGAGCGTGGCTACGCGGTTCTTGGCAGTCCAGCGCCGCAGCGGTTCCTCGAGGTCCGCGGGCCAGCCGAGGAACGCATTCTGCACGCGCGGCGCGAAGATCTCGGCGACCGCGGGCATGAGGTCCGTCGCCACGCCCCGCGGCGCGTCGTCGACGATGTCGGCGCAGATGGCGCGGCAGCGTGGTTCGAAGTCGTTCATCAGAGCTGGAGTGAAGTACTTGTCGTTGATGCGACGGAACTCGGTGTGCTCGGGTGCATCCATTCCGTTGGGTACCGTGAGCCGATCCGTGACCGCGTTGCTGAACGTCTGAGGATCGTCGAGCACGCGCACGACGTCGTCATGCCGCAGCACCGACCAGTCGAGGAAGTCGCTGTGTGCGACGGGGCAACGCCCACGTAACTCGTCGTATGCGGCGATCTGGTCGTCGAGGACTTCGCGGGCCCTGGGGTCCCATTCGGTCGAGGGTGTTCCAGTCACGAAGGATCCTTCGTTATCGAGGGCCCGATGCGTATCGAGGCCAAGGTAACGTGCTACCTGAGAGCGGTGCACGGAGTGTGCCCCGGGGTTCGTTTCTACTCCGTATGGACGTGTCCGGGAATTGTTGCATGACCGCTGACCAACTCCGTGTCCGAGCCGATCGCCCCGAGTTGCGTGGCGCTCCCTGGTGATCCCACGGGTGCGTCGCGGCCCGGGAGTGGCCGCGAGAAGAACGACGCGTTGTCGGCCAGATAGGGGGCAAGCGCGGCGGGTAGGTCGTCCTCGTAGTAGATGGCGTCGACGGGGCACACGGGCTCGCACGCTCCGCAATCGACGCACTCGTCGGGATTGATGTACAGGCTTCGTTCGCCTTCATAAATGCAATCGACGGGGCATTCATCGACGCAGGCGCGGTCCTTGATGTCGATGCAGGGCGCGCCGATCACGTACGTCATTCGAGTCTCCTTGGCCATGGTTCACCCGCGTGAGGGGCCGTCGCGCTGTCGCGCACGGCGACGTCACGGTTAAAAACCATAATACTTGTAAATATTGAAGGGGACTCTCTCAGGCCGCGGCGGCGCTTCGCACGCGGGCAATGCACAGGTGCGGGGTGACGAGGGGATCGAGGGACTCGGCGACGGCCACGCCCCCGAGTTCGGCAAGCGCGCCCTGCAGCATGCCAAGGTGGAGGCCGCACACCACGTCGGGGTAGACGGTTGCGACTTCCCTGAATGGGCAGTGCCGCAGCATGAGGGCGACCTCGGTGCCATGTGTCTGCACCTCCGGTTGGAACCCCACCTCGTCGAACACCTGCTTGAGCGTGTCGACGGCATCGTCCATGGAAAGTGCGCCCCGATCCGAGGCGTGCTCGACGATCGTCCGACCCCACGAGCGGCCCACCGTCACGGGCGTCGAGTGACCGTCGCCTGAGGAGGAAGCGACGTGCGCCAGCATGTGTGCGAGGAGGGTGTAGCTTCGCTGCGCCGTCGCCTCGGCCGTAGCCGCATAGAGGATGCGAGGCCTGCCACGGGTTGTTCGTGGCTCGACGGTTCGCGCGACCAACTCGTCCGCGGCCAACGCGTCGAGGTGAAATCGCGCCGTATTGGGATGCAGGTGGGTGAGTGCGGCAACGTCGGCTACCCCCACCGCCTCGGGGGCCCGCTGCACGCATTCGAGGACGGCGCGTCTGCGTGTTCCTAGCCGGGGTGAGGGTGGGTCCGACAGTGACGGGCCATCCGCGCCTGCGTGGTGCCGATCGCCATCCACCGGCCCGGTTTCAGAGCGGTTCATGCCGTGCGCGCCATCACATAGTCCCGCAGCGCCACGGCGCTGTTGTGCACCCGATCTCGGGAGCTGAAGAGTAGCGTCACGGGTTCGGTCTGAATGAGCGGGCGCCAGGCATCGGGGCGCGAGTCCAGTTCACCAAAGTAGCGATCGCGGAACTCCGCCCATTTCTCGGGATCGTGTTCAAACCACCGACGCAGTTCGGTGCTCGGCGCCGCGTCTTTGAGCCAGGCGTCGGTCAGGCGCGAGTCGCGACGCACACCACGCGGCCAGAGCCTCTCCACAAGAAAGACCTGTCCGATGCTCGGCTGCGGGTCGTAGACGCGTACCAAGGCGATCTCGCCCATCGCTTCTCCCTCCGCTCACACAGTTGTCGACGGGGTTGGCGCGGCCGCGAGGCCCAGCGTCGTGGACGGCAGTTCGGCTTTGATACCAAGATCGATGGTAGCAATTCCGCCGCGCAAGCGTCGTCGTGGCGCGTCGTCGCGAGCGAGCTCAACCTTGCTGTGGATCGAGTACGGCAAGCGCGCTACTCGGTCGGTAACCGAGTTCGCGGCCGAGTGCAAAGTAGTGGCGGAACGCGTAGATCAATGGTTGCCAGGTGCGTGGGTTGACGTGATCCGTTCCGTCCACCACGATCCGCGGCGCGGCGTGTACCCGCTCGACGTGGGCCTCGACCATGAAGTAGTCGCCCACGCCCCTAGTCGCTCGCTCTACCGTCGCCTCGAATTGGAGTGCACATTCGGCAACGCGCGGCGGGGCGACCATCTCGGAGGGCTCCGCGCTGAGGCGCGCGAGGGCGAACTTGTCTGCATGGTGGCGGTAGCGCGCGGACTTGCCCGCTGGCACGATCTCCATGCCGGTGACGTCCCCCATGGCCTCGACCGCACTCCAGTGTTCCGGAGAGGGGAAGTTGACGGTCAGTTCCGGGCGCTCCATGAGGTTCGCCGATCCATCGGCATTTTGGGTGCACACGAAGATGACGGGAGTGCCGACGTACAGGACGCCCGGTCTGATCGGCACGTGCCCGTTGGCGGTCGAGTTCACGGCGCCGCCTCCGTGCCAGCGGTCATCATGTGGCGATGCGACCCAGGCCCATGCCGCTTTCGCGCAGATGCCACCAGGGTCGAGTCTTGCAGGGATGTGGCGCGTGCCAGGCGGGAGGATCTCATCATTTGTCGCGTGGATAGCCGGGCAGACGGTGGGAGCAAGGTCCGAGGGTGGGCACGGGGGTGATGGAACCCCGACGCGCATGGTGCCCGACAGCGGGCCGCAGGAAGGAGCATCGTGAACACGAGGCCAGGGCGTCTGGAAAAGCTGCTCGGGATCGATGACGCGATCGTACTCGGGCCGTTCGGAGGTGTCTCCTCCGTGAGTTTGACGGCGGCGATCAGCGAGTGTGGCGGGCTGGGTTCCTATGGGCTATACGGCTACCAGCCGGAGCGCATCGCCCAGACGATCCATGACATCCGCACCGAGACAAGCAGACCATTCGCGGTCAACCTTTGGTTGCCAACCGGTGATGAGGTAACCCCGGGCGATATCGACCTCGCCCCATACACACGTGCGCTCGCGCCGCTGTTCGCGTCTGCCGGGCACAGGGTGTCTTTCCTGCGCGCGCCCGAGGACTCCCTTGTGGGTCTTCTTGCGCTCGTTCCCCAGGCAGTCGACGCGGTGTCGGTGCCGGTGATCGCCGCGGGTGGCATCGCCGACAGGCGTGGTGTGTCCGCAGCGTTTGCGCTCGGTGCCGATGGGGTGCAGGTGGGCACGGCATTCCTCCGCACGCGGCAATCCGGCGCGAGTGACGCCTGCCGACGGGCGATTGGCACTGTGGGTGAGGTGGGAACGGTCCTGACTCGCGCGACGAGTGGACGGCTATCGCGCGGTATTGCCAACGATGCCGTAACGGCGATCGAGGCGGCCGAGACGATCGCGCCGTTCCCAGCTCAGATCTGGCTCACGGGTCAATTCCGCACCGAGGCCGCGCGCGTGGGACGAAGCGACCTGCTGTCGCTGTGGGCGGGACAGTCGGCGCCGCTGACGTCCACGCGCGACGCACACGAGGTCTATCAAGAACTCCGCGCAGGTCTCGGCTCAGCGGCGGGCGCGTAGTCGGCTGCCCTCCGTCGGAATGGGCTTTCTCTTCGACCATCGCGAGGGCAGCACGGCATCCGACCGGGAACCCCGGGGGAGTCTCGCGATCGCGGACTCGGCGGGATGAGCCCTCTCGATGATGTCCGGTTCGGCTTGACCTGCGTCAAGGCGGCGGGGCCGCGATCCTCCTAGCGTGAGATCAACTCAAGAAGAAAAGGAGAGTCTCATGTTCATCAACCGCATCATGACCGTGCTCACGGCATTGAAGCCCGCCGAGGTGCAGGCCCACTGCGACACCGCAGACGGACCCGCCGTCGCGTGCGGGCGCAAGGCGTTGGAGACGGGGAATGTCAACTACGCACTGAAGTGGATCCCCGCCGAGGGCGAGGCCGAGTTGCGTGACGTCTTTGGCAAGGCGCTGGAGGTCCGTGGGCTCGGGATCGAGGCCGCCGAGGTGGCTGACCGTCTCTTCCTCGAGACCCTGGTACGCCTGCACCGTGCGAGCGNNCAAGTACGCCGAGGGTGAGGATCACGCGCACCACGAGCACGCCGATCACCATACGAATGCGCACGAGCATGCATGCGCACACTAGGGCAAGCGTGAAGCGCATTGTTCGGGTGGCGGGTCAGTCCATGGCCCCCACTTACCGTGCGTCCGACCTTCTGCTCACGCGGACGGTCGGACGCAATCACGCGTCGTTGCTGCGCGGCATGGTGGTGGTGTTTCGCCGCGACGAGTGGCGCATGCTGAAGCGCGTCGTCGGATTGCCCGGCGACCTCGTCGAGTTCGAGGCAGGTCGCCTGTTCGTCAACGGGGAGGCCCTCGATGGCCGGGCTCGGGTGCGAGGGGCCCTTACCGAGGCATGGCGGGTGCCACGGGAGAGCTACTTCGTGGTGGGGGACAACGCAGACGCCTCGGACGACTCTCGGGTGTGGGACCAGCCCTTTGTGCGGTTCGCGGAGGTCGAGGCGATGGTGACGGGTCGGCTTTGGCGGCGCTGGCGACGAGAAGGCCTCACTCGGCTTGTGCGAGCGCCCGCAGCGCAGCGGGCTGCGTAATGGACACCGAACGACCAGCGCCGATGGCGATGAGGCCACGCCCCGCGAGCCGAGAGAGCGCACGGCTGAGGCTCTCCGGTGTCGTGTCAAGCAACGCGGCCACGTCCTTCTTTGCCAGCGGCAAGGTCACCGTGGCGACCTGATCGTTCCCGGAGGTGGGCAGGCCGAGGAGGTACGTCGCCAGACGGCTCTCGACGTCCCGTGAGGTGAGAGAGTTGAGTCGATTCTCGGTGCGAGCAAGGCGTTCCACTACGGTCGCGAGCATGCGCATGCCGATATCAGGGTACTGACGGATAAGGACCTCGAGGTCGTCGTGGCGAAAAACGCACAACTGACACTCGCCCACCGATACCGCGAAGTCCAGGGGACGCCGCCCTGTGAATACAGATGTCTCGCCCGCGAATTCACCGGGCCCGAGGATGCGGAACAGATGCTCGTTGCCGTCGGCCGCGAGCCTGAAGATCTTGAGGTACCCCGTGTGTACGACCACGAGCTGCGCCACCTCGTCGTCGGCGGAGTACGCGGTTTCACCGTCGGAAAGCCGCCTCGGGCGTGCCAAGCCGGCGACGCGTTGTTGATCGGCTGTCGAAAGCCCGGCGAAGACGGGAACGCGTGCCACGCAGGTATCGGCCATAGGTCAAGCGTAAGCGCACGGGCCGTGCGGTCGGCGTCCCCGTCGGGCCTCGTGGCAAGGCTTTCCGCCGAACATAATCATATGAAGCATTAAACACGGAAGATATTGCGAAATGTGAGCAAATGAGTATGGTGGGGCTCAGAGATGCCACTGCCTCGACACCAAGGGAGGTGCCGCGATGAGTTCGGACGCCGAGTCCACCGAGCGCGGCCGTGGGCGTGTACTTGCCGTGTCCACCGTTGGCTTCACCCTGATGTTTGCCGTGTGGCTGATGTTCGGGGTACTCGGCATCAAGATTCGCGACGAGTTCGGCCTGAACGACGTGCAACTGTCGTGGATCACGGCCGTCGCGGTCCTCAATGGCTCGATCTGGCGTCTACCGGCGGGAATCGCCGCCGACCGGTGGGGCGGCCGCAAGGTCTTCGTCGTGATGCTGGCGTTCACTGCTCTGCCCGCCTACCTCGTCTCTACCGCTTCGTCGTACGCCGTGCTACTCGTCTACGCCTTCCTCGTCGGCTTCGCGGGCAACGCCTTCAGCGCAGGAATCGCCTGGGTGAGCGCGTGGTGGCCGCAGGGCCGCAAGGGCATGGCGCTCGGCGTATTCGGTGCTGGCAATGTGGGCGCCTCTGTGACCAAGTTCATCGGCCCGGCGATGATCGCTGCGGTGCCGGCAGGAGGACTGCTCTTCGGCGTCATTCCCGGCGGGTGGCGCTCCGTGCCTATGGTGTACGCGATCTTGCTCGTCATCATGGCGGCCGTGACCTGGTTTGGTACCCCGCACCACGACCACACCCCAGGTAGGGGGCGATCCTTCAAGGAGCTGCTCGCGCCGCTCAAGCACGCTCGCGCCTGGCGCTTCAGCCTGTACTACGCAGTGGTATTCGGTGCCTACGTGGCGCTCGCGGCCTGGTTGCCCAAGTACTACGTCGACGTGTACGACGTGCCGCTGTCAAAGGCCGCACTACTCACCGCCCTGTTCATCTTCCCCGCTTCGCTACTGCGCCCGGTGGGTGGGTGGATTTCCGACAAGTTCGGCGCCCGCCGCGTCATGTACGCGACGTTTGGCACCATGCTCGTCGCCTCTGGTGTGCTCATGATGCCGTACGGCCACATCGTGGTGCTCGACGGCGAAGGCGCCGCGAGCGAGGTGCTCCCGTGGCACGTCGGAGTGGTGCTCTTCACGGTGCTGGTGTTCGTCATCGGCTGCGCAATGGGCATCGGCAAGGCGGCCGTGTACAAGCACATCCCCGAATACTTCCCGCACGACGTGGGGGCGGTGGGCGGCCTTGTTGGTTCCCTTGGTGCACTCGGCGGGTTCTTCCTGCCGCCGCTGTTCGCCTACACGACCAGTTGGACCGGCCTTCCTCAGTCCACCTTCTTCGTGCTGTTCGCCCTCACCCTGGTTGCCGCCGTATGGATGCACGTCACCGTCGTCAATCTGCTTCACTCGGCAAGCCCTGGACTGACCCACAAGTTTGAGCACGATCAACTCACCACCACCGCCACAGACATCGAGGAGGCTGTGCCCGCTGTCCCTCGGGTCACAGCTTCCACACGATCGGCAGGAGCCCACTCATGACCAACACATCCGACGACACGGCAAGCGCGGCACACCAGGGCGGCGACTGGCTCGACGCGTGGGACCCAGAATCGCCCGATTGGGATCACGGCCTGGCGTGGAAGACGCTGTGGGTCACGACCTTCAGTCTCACGCTGGCGTTCATCGCATGGTTCCTCGTGTCCGCCTTGGCGCCGGTGCTTAACGACATCGGCTTCGACCTCAGCAAGGGCCAGCTCTACTGGCTGACGGCCATGCCTGGCCTCGCGGGAGGCCTGCTGCGCCTCGTATGGACCTTCCTGCCGCCCGTGATCGGCACGCGCAAGCTCGTCACGCTCACCACGTTGCTGCTGCTGATTCCCCTGGTGGGCTGGGCGCTCGCGGTCCAGAACCCCGACACTCCCTACGCCGTGCTGCTGCTCCTCGGCATCTTCGCCGGCATCGGCGGCGGCGCCTTCTCCGGCTTCATGCCGAGCACGTCCTACTTCTTCCCGCGCTCCAAGCAGGGGGTCGCACTCGGGGTCCAGGCTGGCGTGGGCAACTTTGGCGTCAGCATCGTGCAACTCGCGACGCCGTGGATCGTGGGCTTCATGCTCCTGGGAGGTGCGTTCGCCACGGCGATCGGCGCTCCTCAACGCGTGGTCGACGACACCACAGGGGCGAGCAAAGAAGTCTTCTACCAGAATGCCGGATACGCCTGGGTGCCGCTCGTACTCATCGGCGCCATCGCCGCCTGGATCCTGTTGCGATCCGTTCCCGTGAGGGTCACGCGCGTGCGGGATCAATTCGACATCCTCCGCAACAAGCACACCTGGCTGATGACGCTTCTCTACGTCATCACTTTTGGATCCTTCTCTGGCTTTGCGGCCATCTTCGGCCTGCTGATCAAGAACCAGTTCGGCTCTGACGTGTTCGGGGCCGAAGGGATCGACCCGCTCAAGTACGCCTTCCTCGGCGCGTTGGTGGGATCCGCCGCGCGTGTGGCGGCGGGTCCTGTCGCCGACAAGTTCGGAGGCGCACGTGTCACGCTCATCTCCTCCGCGGGAATCGCTGGCGCGTCGATCTTCACCGCCCTGCAGCTCAACCCCAGCTCTGCCGACCAGTTCCCGGCCTTCCTGTGGGGAATGCTTGCCATCTTCTTCTTCGCAGGGGTCGGCAACGCGAGCACGTTCAAGCAGATGCCGGTGATCTTTGAGCGCAGGCAGGCCGGTGGGGTCATCGGCTTCACCTCGGCCATCGCGGCCTTCGGTCCGTTCTTCTTTGGCATCGCGCTCGCGAGCTTTCCACCAGTCGCGCTGTTCGTCGGGTGGTCCCTGCTTGCGGTGGTGGGCGCGGTCGTCGCGTGGTGGTTCTACGCGCGATCGGCCGCAGAGAAGCCGTCCTAGGCACCGCGCGGGTGCAGCGTCGGCGGCGTGCGAGGGCCGTGAGGTCAGGTCATGAGGCCGAGCAGCCGGGGCAGCGCTTCTGGAGCGACGCCGACGACGTCGTGGCTGACGGTGGACCGGCCGGGTTCGTAGAGCACCACCCTGTCCGCCAGGTGCGCGATGTCGTCGAGGTCGTGAGTGACGATGAGCGCGGTCAGTCCGTGGGCGTCGACCAGGTCGCGGACCAGTTGACGCAGCGACTTGCGAGTAGGCAGATCGAGGGCGCTGAAAGGCTCGTCGAGCAACAGCACCTCCGGGTGGCCCGCCAGCGCCCTTGCGAGCGCGATGCGTTGCTGTTCGCCTCCAGACAACGTCGCGGTCGGTGTATCGGCAAGCTGACCGGCCTGCACCCTGCCCAGCCACTCGCGAGCCTGGTCGCGACGGCCGTTCCTGCTCTGCCCGTGAATCGCGATCGCCACGTTGTCGAGCGGGGTGCGATGAGGCAACAGTGCCGCATCTTGGAACACCATCCCGAGCCGGCGCGCTTGCGTGGGCACGTGTACCCCAGCCGCGGCGTCGGCAACCACGGTGCCGCCGATCGCGATCGAGCCGCGCTGTGGGCGAAGCAAACCCGCGATCGACGCGAGAGTCACGCTCTTGCCAGAGCCGGAGGGGCCGAACAACGCGGTGATTCCCTTGGCCGCATCGAAGGCCGCGGAGACCGTGAACTCGCCGACGCTGGTAGTGCAGTCGACCACGACGCTTCGCCGGGCCAGGGCTGGCGGAGTCATATCCGACGCGCCGAAAGGGTGGTGACGGCGAGGAGGACGACCACGGCGATGCCTGCGAGGATGAGGGCGCCGGTTCCCGCGGCGGCGCCGTCGCCTGCTTGCACAAAGTCGTAGACGGCGATGGGCAGAGTCTGGGTGTGGCCGGGGATGTTGCCCGCGACCATGACGGTGGCTCCGAAGTCGCCGAGCGCGCGCGCGAACCCGAGCGCTACCCCTGCGAGCAGCCCTCGCCGCGCCACGGGGACGGTCACGAGCGTCGCGACCCTCCATTCGCGGTGTCCGGCGACGCGGGCTGCATCCTCGAGCCGGGGGTCTACCTCCTCGATTGCGGCGCGGCCAGTGCGCACCACGAAGGGCAGCGCCGAGATCGACGCTGCGATGACGGCGGCGGTCGGGGTGAACACGAGCGGCGCGCCGAAGAAGCGCTCCCACGCCTGGCCGATGGGGCTGTTCACGCCAAGCGCGGTGAGCAGGTAGTAGCCCAGCACGGTCGGCGGCAACACAATCGGCACCGTCGCGATGGCCTCGAGAAGCCCACGCCCAGGGAAGCGGCCCTTGGCAAGCACGTACGCGAGGCCGATGCCTGCAACCGCAGCGATGAGCGTCGCCGACGTGGCTACCCACAGCGAAAGCCACAGCGGCGACCAGTCGTCCACGATGTCAGCCTTGCTTTCCTGGTGGGCCGCCGGGGAGCACGAACCCGTACCGGGCCATCACCTCGCGACCTGCTGGCGAACCGATCATGTCGGCGAAGGCGGTCGCCGTTTCTCCACGAGGGCCAGTCGACGTGACCACGAGGGCCTGCTCGAGCGGTTCATGAAGGTCCGCAGGGATGACGGTGTAATCGCTCCCGTCAGCGATGGCCAATGACAGTGCCACCATGCCGACGTCGGCGTTGCCCGACTGGGCGATGCGGAACGTGTCAGAGATGTTCTCCCCGTACACAAGCCGGGACTGAACCTGCTCGTAGACTCCTGCCGACTGCAACGCCTGCTGCGCGGCAAGTCCATACGGCGCGTGCTCAGGGTTCGCGATCGCCACCCGCCGGTATTGATGGGCCGTCAGGTCTTCGATAGAGCGGGGCAGCGCGACGCCCGCCGGGGCCCACAACACGATTCTCCCGAACGCGTAGTCCGCCTTGGTCGCTACGACGCCTCGACCGGCCTCGATCACGTCGTCCACGAACTCGACGTTTGCCGATGCGAACAGATCAAAGGGCGCGCCGCCCAGGATTTGCTCGCGAAGCTGCCCCGATGACCCGAACGAGAAGGTGACCCTTGTTCCGGTCTCGGCCTCAAAGGCTTCGCCGAGCTCCTCGAATACCGGGCGCAGATCACTCGCCGCCGCCACCGTGATCTCACCCACCGTGGGCGGGGAGGCATCCGCTGTCCCACCGCACGCCGACAGCACGAGCGCCGCGGCGCACGCGAGCAGGGCCACGCGCGCGGTCATCTGGCCGCGGGTGGGGTCGTTTCGACGATCACGGTGGTCGCCTTCACGACGGCCGTGGCCACCGATCCCACCTCAAGCCCGAGTTCCCGCACCGCCTCTGAGCTCATGAGGGACACCACCCGAAACGGACCGCACTGCATGTCGACTTGGGCCATGACAGTGTCTGCCGTGATCGCGGTCACGAGCCCCACGAAGCGATTTCGTGCAGACCTCAAGACGGTCGAGTGGTCGTCGGGCGCCTGCGACAGACTCGCGTACGCCGCGAGGTCTTGCCCTGACACCGTCATGCGCCCGGCGTCGTCCGTGGCCGTCGCGATCGCTTGTGACTTGATCCACCGGCGAAGAGTGTCGTCACTCACGCCCACGAGCGCCGCCGCCTCCGATACCCGCAAGTGCGCCATGAATGACACATTACCGCCGCAGATGCGGCAGTGCTGCATCTACCGTTTGAGGACCCCCAAGAGGGATCGCATGATCTGGCGTCCCACCTCGCGCCCCGCCTGACGCGCGAAGGTCTTGACCGGCTGAGATGTGACGACCTGCTCCACCACGGACTTGTCGCGCCTTGACGACCGGGACTTGGGAGCGTCGGCCTGCTGCTCGGCCTGCTGCTCGGCCTCCTTCTGCACCGCCTCAGACCGCGCCGCGGCCTTCTCCGCAAGCTTCTCGTAGGCGCTCTCCCTGTCGAGCACCTCGCCATACGCCGCCGCCTGAGGGCTCGCCTTCACGACCGCCTCAATCACTCCATCAGGCGCAGGATCCATGGAGCCGCGCGGCGCGCACAGCCTGGTCCACGCCACGGGGGTGGGGGCACCCCTATCACTCAGCACCGTCACCGCCGCCTCGCCGATCCCCATCGTGGTGAGCACCTCTTCGAGGTCGTAAGGGGAGTGAGGGAACGTCCGCGCGGTCGCCTTCATGGCCGCAGCGTCGTCCGGGGTGAAGGCGCGCAAAGCGTGCTGCACGCGCGAACCCAACTGGCCCAGCACGTCGGCCGGGACGTCCTTGGGGGTCTGGGTCACAAAGAACACGCCGACGCCCTTGGAGCGAATCAGGCGCACGGTCTGGGTGACCTGGGTGAGGAAGTCCTTGGACGCGTCCGTGAACAGCAGGTGCGCCTCGTCAAAGAAGAACACCAGGCGAGGCTTGTCGGGGTCTCCCACCTCGGGAAGGTCGGCAAAGAGGTCGGCCAACAGCCACATGATGAACGTGGAGAACAGGTGGGGGCGGTCCTGGAGGTCGGGGAGCTCGAGGCACGAGATGATGCCGCGTCCGTCGGGGGCCGTCTTGAGCAGGTCCATCGTGTTGAAGGCGGGCTCACCAAAGAAGTCGTCGGCGCCTTGCGCCTGGAGGTTGGCGATCTCGCGCAGCAGCACGCCCGCTGTCGACGACGAGACGCCGCCGATGTCCTTCAGTTCCGGCTTGCCCTCGTCCGAGCCCAGGAACTGGATCACGGCGCGCAAATCCTTGAGGTCGAGCAACGCCAGCCCGTTCGTGTCGGCCCAATGGAAGATCAGCCCCATCGCCGACTCCTGCACGTCGGTGAGGCCCAACACCTTGGACATCAGCAGTGGGCCGAAGTCCGTCACGGTGGTGCGCAGCGGCACCCCCTTGCCGATGCCGCCCAACGCGTAGAACTCCAGCGGGTATGCCTTCGGTGCCCACTCCTGGCCGATGTCGGCGGCGCGCTTGTCGATGAAGTCCTTCTGTTCGCCCTCGAGGGCCATGCCGGACAGGTCGCCCTTGATGTCCGTCACGAACACGGGCACCCCCGCATCCGACAGGGACTCCGCGAACACTTGCAGGGTGCGCGTCTTGCCGGTTCCAGTCGCCCCGGCGATGAGCCCGTGGCGGTTCATCATCTTGAGGGGCAGCCGCACCTGTGCCGTCTCGGTCGCCTCCTCGCCTTGCACGAGCGCGCCGATGGCGATCGCCTCGCCCTCGAAGGCGTAGCCGTCGGCCACGTGGGCGGCGTACTCGGGGGAGTCGGGGTCGGTCATCGGATCTGCGCCAGCCATATCCGTACCTTAGCCACGGACACTCTCGCCGGTGTTAGGCGCGGGAGCGGTCGTCGTCTCCGTCGAG
>DGBM01000021.1 GCA_002384765.1 Demequinaceae bacterium UBA4004 | reverse complement strand
GGAGGAATGGTCGCAGCGGCCGCCGCGCGTCGTCGTCGTGTCCGATGTCACCCTCGCGGGAGGCGCCGTGGCGTCCGTTTCCGATGCGGAAAGACTCCAGGGCCGTGTGGGCGACGTCGTCTTGACCAACGGGCTCGCGGCGCCGCCCTTGGCGGTTCCCTCGGGCGGCACCGAGCGACTGCTGATCGTCAACGCGTGCGTCAGCCGCTACCTTGACTTGGGTGGCCTCGCCATGACGGTGCGGGGCCTCGACTCGGGCTCCTTCGTTCCGCCGCGCACCGTCGACCGTCTGGTGCTCGCTCCCGGAAACCGCGCCGACGTGCTGGTTGAGGGGCCCGACCGGCCCGTCGCGCTGGTGGCGCGCGCCTACGACCGGGGTGCGGGCGGCATGGGCATGATGGGCGCGGTCGAGCAAGAGTCCGACGCCACCATTCTCACGCTGGTGCCCGACGCCGGGGCCGGTCCGACCGCCGCCGCCCCAGCGAAGAGCCCGCCGCGGGACCTACGCAATGGAGACATTGACCACGCGCGCACACTCACCTTCACGATGGGGATGGGAGGGGGCATGAGGTTCCTGATAGACGGCCGTCCCTTCGATCCCGACCGCGTCGACCAGACGGTCGACATCGGCACCGTCGAGGAGTGGACGCTGGCCAACGCCACGATGATGGATCACCCCTTCCACCTGCACATCTGGCCAATGCAGCTGGTGGACCATAACGGCGTTGACGTGCGCGACGTGGTGGACGTGCCCGCCGGGAGGTCGGTCAGGGTGCGGATCGCGTTCGATCGCTTCCCGGGCCGGACGGTGTATCACTGCCACATCCTCGACCACGAGGACCTCGGCATGATGGGCGTTATTGAGGCGAGCTGAGCGGTGGGCCAGTCGGTGTGACGGGCCCACCCGCGCGCTAGGCGAGTTCGGACTGAACGATGTTCAGGAGTTCTTCCGGGTCGAGCCACATCGACGGGTAGTTCCCGTACCACTGCTGCACGCCGTCCGCATCGATCAGCACAAAGCCGTGACCGGGCAGGCCAGCGTGCATCCCCGTGCCGAGCGTTCCGTACGCTTCGGAGACGGTGCCGTCGTCCAGCGCAAAGGGCGTTGCGACCCCCAAACGATCGCGGTCCGCGTTGATCTGATCGGCGGTGTTCATGACGATGGGGACCACCGAAATGCCCGCGTCGGCGAATTGGGGATTCGCCTCGATCGCAGCCATCTGCAACAGGCACGAGTCGCATCCCGCGCCTTCGTTGAAGTACAGGAGCACAGGCTCGCCAGTGAAGTCTGACAGCGAGACCGATCCGCCGTCGCTGGTAGGCAACGTGAAGGCACTGGCTTGCGACGACGCGGTGTCGGTCTCTGGCCGTGACGACACCAAGGCAAAGGCCACGAGTGCCCCGACCACGACGATCGCGATGAGCCAGCCGATCCGTTCCCGCATCGCGCCGCGGTGCTCCAGCGCTTGGGCCTCGTCCATGACGGCCGCTACGGCGCGCCGATGTTTTGCGGTGCTTCCAGAGGTCATGATCGCTCCTTGTGATCGATGGTGGCGGTCCGCTCCGGCTCAGGAGCGCAGCACTCGTGCTGGGCTTCCGTGGGTGTCGGTGCGGGCATGGGCTTGGACGATCGGCGGTCCCGAAGCATGACCCAGATGAAGAGGGCGACGATCGCAAGAAGCCCGGCGCCCTGGATCCACTCGGGAATGGGGGAGAGGAACTCCTGCACCCGACTGAAGACTGTCGTCAAAGAGCCGCTCGCCCACGTCTGCGCCTGGGTGCCGCCCGTCATGTCCGTGGATCCCGCAAGGGCGATCACAAGTCCGCCCATGATCACGAAGGCCACGGCGACGGCGATGTTCACGGTGTTGGTCACAAGAGTTCGCGCGCCAAGTCGGAGCGTCACCGCCTTGGCGCGGAGAAAACTGCGTTCGCCGAGGCGTGCACGATCCCAGATCAGTGCCATGACGAACAGCGGGAAGACCATGCCAAACACGTACGCCAGCCCCAGTGTGACGCCGCCGATGGCTGAGCCCGACAGGACGGACAGCGTCATGACTCCCGCCAATACAGGGGCGCAGCAACTCGAAGCGACTCCGGAAAACACACCCAAGGCAAAGAAGCTTCCGGTGTCTCCACGACTCGTGTCGGGCGCTCTCAGCATGGACGGCAGTGACCACATGCGCCCGGTCAGCGACAGTGCCGCGAGAGCGATCATGAGCGCACCACCCGCGAAGTAGATCTCCTGGTGGTAGCGCGCTATGGCGCCCGCCAACAAACTCATCCCAAGAGTGATGGGGACCAGGACAAGGGCGAGGCCCGCCGCGAACGTGAACGTCAGCGGCAAGAGACTCCAGCGACGATTCTTCATGGCGCCCGCCACATAGCTCGGGGCGAGAAACACGATGCAACACGGTGCGAACAATGCGACGCCGCCAGCGAAGAAGGCGGCGAGGATGGATCCGGTGGTGAGAAGTTCGGCGCCCATCTCAGCGCGCCACGTTGACTGCTCTGGGGCGCGCTCGGCGCTCTTCCAGTAGCTTGGTGAGTTTTCGCCGCGGCAATCTGCCCGCCGAGAAATACTCCCCGTCGACCAGCACCAACGGACTCATGGGCGGCCGGTGGGTCGCGGTGAGGGCCTGTCCTTCGCGAGAGTCGATCGCCACCGCAGTGATGTCGAGCGCGTAGGTCGTGGCGAGGTCACCCAGCGCGCGATGCGCGTCGTCACAAAAGTGGCACGCAGGACTCGTCACCAGGGTGACGGCTACCGGCCGCGTGGGGTGAAGCTGGTTCACAGGTGGCTCCCGTTCTGAAGAGTGTCCCCAGCATCTTCACTCCGCCTCCCTGCAGGATTGCTTGTCGTTCGATGAAGATTTGATGAAGACCGTGAAGTGTTCTTCACGGTTCCGTCGCTTCCGGTGGCGAGGTGCGTGACAATGAGTGCCATGACCCCTGACGCGGCGCCAACCGGATTGCGTGCGCTGGTGGTCGAGGACGAAGCGCCACTGGCGGAGCTGGTTTCCGGATATCTCAGGCACGACGGCTTCGAAGTGGAAGTCGCGGGCGATGGTGAAGAAGCCATTCGCCGTGCGCGGACGCTCGACCCGGACGTGGTGGTGCTCGATCTCGGATTGCCGGGAATCGACGGCGTCGAGGTGTGCCGACGCCTGCGCACCTTCTCCGATTGCTACGTCGTGATGCTGACGGCGAGGGCGGAGGAGGTCGACAAGCTGGTGGGGCTCTCAGTGGGGGCCGACGACTATCTGACAAAGCCGTTCAGCCCACGAGAGCTGGTGGCGAGGATTCGGGTGATGCTGCGCCGTCCCCGGACCGGAGCTCCACGCTCCGCCGACGAAGGCGCCCCCATCGTCATCGGCAATCTTGTGGTGGATGTCCCTGCGCGTGACGCGCGGATTGCTGGCGACGGTGTACCCCTGACGCGTACGGAATTTGACGTGCTTGCCGCGCTCGCGGTCCGCCCCAAGATGGTGCTCAGTCGTGCCGCGCTGCTCGAAGAGGTGTGGGGTGGTGGCTGGAATGGCGACGAACACCTTGTTGACGTGCACGTTCTCCATTTGCGGCAAAAGCTCGGCGACAATGCAGAGCTGCAGCGCTACGTGCGCACTGTGCGTGGAGTGGGCTACCGCATCGGCACGGGCCAATGACGACGTCGCGCGGGCGCATCGCAAGGATTCATGAAGCCACATCACATCGACTCGCGCAGGCGGGGCTTGGGGCGCGTCTGCTGGCAGCGCTCGCACTTGTGCTGGCCGTAGTCGTCCTGACCGCGTGGTTGGTTGCAGCGGCAATCGGCCCATACATCTTCCATCAACACCTCGTGGGTGACGGGCGTCGAAATGCCACGGAGCAGGCCGCTCACGCGGAACTCGCGTTCCGGTCGGCGAGCGGTGTGGCCCTGTTGGTCGCGTTGGGCGTGGCGATTGTTGCCGCGTTGGTGGTGAGCGCGGTGATCGCCCGCCGGATAGGGTCGTCGCTGGCTTCGCTGTCCTCCGCGTCCCGGCGAGTGGCCGACGGTGAAGTGGGCACCAGAGTGCCCTCGCCGCGCCTGGGTCGCGAGTTCGACGAAGTGGTGGAGTCGTTCAATGTGATGGCTTCACGGCTCGGCGCGAGTGAGAGGTTGCGTCAGCGCCTCCTCGCCGATGTTGCCCACGAATTGCGGACTCCGGTCGCCACGATTCACGCGTCGTTGGAGGCACTCGAGGATGGTGTGACGGATCTCGACGCTGACACCGTAGCGATGTTGCGCGCGCAAAGCGTGCGGCTGACGCGCCTGGCCGAGGACCTTGCTGCGGTGATGCGTGCCGAGAGTGGGGAGCTGGTGCTGTCGCTCGAGCCATGCGATCCGGCACAGTTGTTGCGCGCCGCGCAGCAGGTGGCACGCGAAGCTGCAGCGGACCGCCACGTGTCGCTCTCGCTCGATGCGGAACCGGGCGGTGCGCGCGTCAGGGTGGACGCTGATCGGATGGCCCAGGTACTCGGAAACCTGGTCGACAACGCGTTGAGACACACTCCGCCTCAAGGTCGCATCGTGCTCGCCGCGAGGCCCTCGGGGGCGAACGTGGAGCTTTCGGTGTCGGACACGGGAGAAGGAATTGCCCCGGAGCACCTCCCTCACGTGTTTGAGCGTTTCTACCGGGCCGATACGGCGCGAGACCGCGCTCACGGGGGATCTGGCATCGGCCTCGCGATCACGAAGGCCCTGGTCGAAGCGCACGGCGGTGCGGTGCGCGCCGAAAGTGACGGTGCTGGGACAGGCGCACGTTTCGTCGTGGTGCTACCGACAGCCGGTGTCGGGAGTGGCCGCTGACGACGCCTCGGGGTCCTCTTGCGGTGAACCCTGGCAGTCGGGCGACTTGCGCCCGCCCTGTGCGCCGTGGGGCCGCCTCCGACGGTGAGGCGGCCCCACGGTGGCATTCTGGGCACATGAAGCCGTTTGGGGCCGGGCTCGTGTTCCTCGCAGAACTCGGCATGTATGCCGGGTTTGCCGTCCTGGGGTTGTCGCTCGCCACCGGCGTTCTGGGGGTCGTGCTCGGTGTGGCGTTGCCTGTGGCGGTCGCCGTGTTCTGGGGGATGTTCCTGTCTCCACGGGCGCCGCGCCCTTTGCAACGCGCGCTCAACGTCATGGTGCGGCTGATGCTGATGCTCGGCGGTGCGGCGGCGGCGTGGATGGCGGGCGTCTGGTGGCTCGCCGTGTTGGTGGCTGTGTTCGCGTTGGTGGGGACTGTGCTGGCGGGGGACACCAAGGGTGTGGCCGAGGCTGGTCGTCAGTAACCGATCAGACCAGCCCCGTGAGCGGATAGTTCTCCGAGTACTTCATGCGGCGCGTGTTTCCCCGCCGCGCCGGGAGCCGCCGATAAGCTGCTTTCGACTCGAGGGAGGATTCTGCGTGGTGAAGCAGGTTGAGGTCGTAGGGGCGGTCATCGTTCGCGACGGCAAGATCCTGTGTGCACAACGCGGCGCGAACGGAGCTCTCGGCGGCAAGTGGGAGTTTCCTGGGGGCAAGATCGAGCCCGGTGAGGACGCTCGCCAGGCCCTAGTGCGCGAACTCGATGAGGAGCTTCACTGTGAGATTGAGGTAGGCGATTTCGTCACCAGGACCACGTACGTCTACCCTTTCGCAACCGTTAGCCTGACGACTTTCCGGTGCAAACTGGTGAGTGGTGACCCAGAGCTCACGGAGCACGAAGCCGTGGTGTGGCTCGATCCCAAAGAGCTCTTGATTCTCGATTGGGCCCCTGCAGACGTGCCCGCGGTCGAGCTCCTGGTACAGGAGCACTACTCGTGACATCGCCCCTCGAAGAGGAGTTTGCGCGTCTACTCGAACTCGATGTGCGGTTCGGTTACCTGGATCACCATGTGCAAGCGCCTAAGACGTCGAGCCCGCAGGTCATCGTCAATGGATCGACTGATTCCATGCTCCGCACGATCCGCCGAGAACTCGCCACGTGCGACGAATTCATCTTTTCGGTTGCCTTCGTCTCGCCCGGCGCGATCGCGCTACTGAAGCAAGAGCTAGTGGAGTTCGGCAAGCCAGGCACGATCGTCACTTCTGACTATCTGGGATTCAACCAGCCTGAAGCGTTCGCCGAGTTGATGGCTTTGCGACGACTGGGCATCGACGGAAGATTCCACTCGGCGCGCGCCTATCATCCCAAGGGCTATATCTTTCGGCACGGTGACCGCATTACTGCGATTCTCGGAAGTTCTAATCTCACCAAGCCGGCGCTGACCGTGAACCACGAGTGGAATCTTCGGGTGACCGCCGCGCGCGACAGCGATCTTGCCGGTCAATTGGAGGCGTTGGTCGACCAACAGCGCGCGGCGTCAGAGTCTCTGACCGTGGACTGGGTCGAGGCGTATCGGGCCGCCTATGAAGAGTCAGCCGCGCGCCAGTCGGTAGCGCCGCGTGGCGTTCTCATGCCTCGTGCGGACGGTGAGGACGCCGAGCCTTGGACCGGTGGGGTCGTAGGCGGCGAGGACCTGAGTACGGGAGACGTGCGACCCAATCGCATGCAGCGCGAGGCGCTCGACGCGATTGCGTCGTTGCGCGATATGGGAGCGCTGCGGGAGGTGGTGATCTCAGCGACTGGAACAGGCAAGACGGTGCTCTCGGCCTTGGATGTCAGGGCCGCGAACCCAGACCGGGTTCTCTTTATCGTGCATCGGGAGCAGATCCTGGACCGCGCAATAGAGGAGTTCCGGTGGGTACTCGGTGCGCCACGGAGTGATTTCGGCAAGCTTGCGGGCGGAGCGCGCGAAGTAAACCGTAAGTACACGTTCGCCACCGTGCAGAGCCTTTCGAGACCGGAGGTACTGGAGTCACTTGACCCTGGCGCTTTTGACTACATCCTCGTCGATGAAGTGCATCGAGCCGGCGCTGCCAGTTATGCGCGAGTGTTGGCCCACTTCACACCGGCGTTTCTTCTTGGGATGACGGCGACTCCCGAGCGTACCGACGGCTTCAACGTATTTGAGCTCTTCGACTACAACGTGCCGTACGAGATCCGCCTCAAGCGGGCGCTCGAGGACGACATGTTGTGCCCCTTTCACTACTACGGCGTGACGGATGCCGTCTTTGACGACGGGTCGGTTGCATCGGCAGAAACTGGTCTCGAGAGGCTCGCGTCGAACGTCCGCGTCGACCACATCGTCCACGCCCTTGAGACGTATGGGCAAGCGGGCGTTGTGCCCCGGGGGCTCGTGTTCTGTTCTCGGACGGAGGAGGCTCGTGCACTGGCGCAAGCGGTGCACGGGCGCGTGGTGCACGGCCGCCCCATCGCGGCTGTGGCGCTCACAGGTACTGACTCAATCGAAGTTCGTGAGGAGGCGGTCCGGCGGCTTGAGGCGGGAGACCTTCAGTACATCTTCACGGTCGATGTGTTCAACGAGGGCGTCGACATTCCAAGCCTCAACCAGATTGTCATGTTGCGGCAAACTCAATCGAGCATTGTCTTTGTTCAGCAACTGGGGCGCGGACTGCGGAAGTACCCACGCAAGGACTATGTGGTCGTCATCGACTTCATCGGGAACTACGCAAACAACTACCTGATCCCTATCGCGCTTTTTGGTGACGAGTCGTTGAACCGCGAGTCGCTTCGCCAACACCTGATCTCTGCGGAGGAGACCGGAGTCATCGCCGGGCTCTCGAGCATCCGCTTTGACAAGATCTCTCAGCAACGAGTGCTGGAGTCGATTGCGCAGACACGGCTCGACAGCATGGCAAATCTCAAGGCAGCCTTCGACACTTTGCGCAACCGACTCGGCCGCACGCCGTCCTTGTTCGATTTCCTGAGGTTCGAGTCGGTCGACCCGGGAATCATGGCCACCAAGGCCGGGAACTATCTGGAGGTCGTTTCAAGGTTCACACGCGAGGAGCATGGACTTACGGCTAGTGAATCGCGCGCACTCACGCTGATATCGAATGAGGTTCTCGTTGCGAAGCGTCCGCACGAGGCGCTCGTCGTCCAGCGACTCGTGGACGGGGCCTGGCACTCGTTCGAAGATGTATTGGCGGCGGTGAGGACGGTGGTGCCTACCGCTACCCCGCGCGACGTCGAGTCGGCCGTGAAGGCTCTGGACCTTACGTTCGGTACGGAACAGGAGCGCACCCGGTACGTCGAGCCCCTTGTGGTTCACGAGTCAGGGTTAATGCAGTTGTCGCCTGCCGTGAGCCAGAGCCTCGTCGCATCGGACTTGTTCCGTGGTGCGGTGTCGGACCTTCTCGAAACCACGCTCGCGCTCGTTGCACAGCGGTACGATGTCGTCCGACCTTTCACGCCAGGGCGGCAATACTCCCGCAAAGATGCAACGCGCATCTTGGGTTGGGGAAGTAACTCCAGTTCGACCATCTATGGGTACAGAGTGCATCGCGAGACGCTCACCTGCCCGGTGTTTGTCACGATGCATAAGGCTGCAGATGTCTCGGCCAGCACAGCGTACGGAGATGCCCTGATCGACATCCGCAGCATGCGTTGGTTCACACGCAGCCGTAGGACGCTGGAAAGTGGGGAAGTCAGCGCCATTGTCGACAACTCAGTCGCGATCCACGTCTTTGCCAAGAAGGACGACGCCGAAGGTTCAGACTTCTATTATCTCGGCCGCGCGTCGTCTGAGGACGCTGTCCAGGAGACGATGCCAGACGCGACGGGTCAGCCATTGGATGTGGTCCGGATGACCTTGCGGTTTGACGAGCCGATAGATGTGGCCGTTTACGACTACTTTCACCCCGTGGTTACGTTGTAAACCGGAAGCCTCAGTAGCCGCGTGATACCACAGTGATACCATTACCCGCATGGCCATGACACTGCGCACCGATCCTGAGTTCGAGGCCGCGCTGGCATTCCTCGCGAAGCATGACGACGGCTCCAAGCAGGAGGCTGTTCGCCGGGCAGTCCTCGAACGTGCGGCGAGGCTGGGCCACGGCGATCGGGTTGCGGCGCTGTCCGCCGAATCGAAGGACCGCTGGGCCGACACGCTTCACCGCCTCGGCACTGTCTAGCTCATGACCGAATGGCTCACCCTCGAGGACCTGCTGTACCTCGCGGAAGACATCGGCGCGGGGCCCGTGCGCGACATCGGCCTCCTTGCGTCGGCGGCGATGCGACCTGCCACCACGCTGATGGGTGACGAGGCTTATCCAAGGATCGAGCTCAAGGCCGCCGCGCTCTTTCACTCCCTGGTGTGCAATCACGCGCTTGTGGACGGCAACAAGCGGCTCGGATGGCACGCAACGGTCGTGTTCCTTGCGCTCAACGGTGATGAGCCCGACCTCACGCAGGACGAGGCCTTTGAGTTCACCATGGCGGTGGCGTCAGGAAGCCTGCGAGATGTAGAGGCCATCGCG
>DGBM01000078.1:9397-11233 GCA_002384765.1 Demequinaceae bacterium UBA4004 | reverse complement strand
CTGGGACGGCCTGGTCGGCTCGGGGAATCCCGACGCGGACGGCGCGGTGGTCTGCTACATCGGGGACGGCGCGACCAGCCAGGGCGATGTCAACGAGGCGCTGATCTTTGCGGCCGTCAACACCGCGCCCGTCGTGTTCTTTGTGCAGAACAACCAGTTTGCGATCTCCGAGTCCACCACGCGCCAATCCAAGGTGCCGCTCGCCCAGCGCGCCGACGGCGTGGGCATGGAGAACGTGCGCGTGGACGGCAACGACGTGATCGCGGTGCACGCCGTCACCCGCTGGGCCATGGAACACGCTCGCGCCGGCGCCGGTCCCGTGATGGTCGAGGCCCTGACGTACCGCATGGGAGCCCACACCACGTCCGACGACCCCACCAAGTACCGCACGAGCGCAGACGAGGACTACTGGCGCGAACGCGACCCGATCGCGCGGCTCGAGACCTATCTGACCGCCATGGGCGAACTTCCCGAGGACTTTGTCGAGTCGGTCACGGCCGAATGCAAGGAGATGGGCAAGCGCACCCGTGAGGCTGTGCGCTCATGGCCCAAGCCCCCCAAGCACCTCATCTTTGAACACGTCTACGCGGAACCCCACGCCCGCGTCGAGGCCGAGCGCGCCTGGTTCGAGCGTTACGAGGCGACCTTCGCCGATGCGGAGGTGGCCCGATGACCGCCGCGGCGTCGTCAAGCGCGTCGTCCAAGGCAACGGCGAAAGCCCAGGGCGCCGACGCGTCGGAGGCGCCCTCCAGCGTGCGGACCCTGACGCTCGCCGGCGCAATCAACGCCGGCCTGCGCGCCGCCATGGATCGCGACCCCAAGGTGGTGCTGATGGGTGAAGACATCGGCCCGCTCGGCGGCGTGTTCCGCGTGACCGACGGCCTGCACAAGGACTTTGGCGAGCGGCGCGTGATCGACACCCCGTTGGCCGAGTCCGGCATCGTCGGCACGGCGATCGGGATGGCGATGCGCGGCTACCGGCCCGTGGTGGAGATCCAGTTCGATGGCTTCATCTTCCCGGCCTACGACCAGATCACCACGTCGCTGGCCAAGCTGCATTACCGCTCTCAAGGCCGGATCACCGTGCCCGTGGTGATCCGAGTGCCCTTCGCGGGCGGCATCGGCGCGATCGAGCACCACTCCGAAAGCCCCGAGGCGCTGTTCGCGCACACGGCTGGTNNGACGCCGACGCCGGCGCGTCGCACGGCACGGCCGAGATGGGCAGCGCCCGCGTCGCGAGCCCCGGCACGGACGTGACGCTGCTGGCATACGGCCCCACCGTGCGCCTCGCGCTGCAATCCGCCGTGGTCGCGGCCAAGGACGACATCTCCGTGGAGGTCATCGACCTGCGGTCCCTCTCTCCCATCGACTTCGACACCGTGCTGGCGTCCGTCAAGCGCACCGGGCGGGCCGTTGTGGTGCACGAGGCGCCCGTGGCCTTCGGCACCGGCGCCGAGATCGCGGCCCGCATCACCGAGTTGGCGTTTTTCCACCTCGAGGCCCCCGTGCTCCGCGTGGGAGGCTTCCACACCCCTTACCCGGGCTCGACCCACGAGCACGACTACCTTCCCTCACTCGACCGAGTTCTCGACGCCATCGACGCCGTGATGGCGCACTAGGAGTTCCGATGCCGAAGTTCCAGAATTTCCCACTGCCCGACGCGGGTGAGGGTCTCACCGAGGCCGACATTGTGACGTGGCGCGTCGCCGTGGGCGACCGCGTGGAGATCAATCAGCCGCTCGTGGAGATCGAGACCGCCAAGTCGCTGGTGGAGCTGCCGTGCCCCGTGGACGGCATCGTCAGCAAACTGGTGGCCCGGGAGGGCGACACCGTCGA
>DGBM01000078.1:0-9392 GCA_002384765.1 Demequinaceae bacterium UBA4004 | reverse complement strand
GGCACGGAACCCGAGGTCGCGGACCCCCCGCCGTTCGCCGACCACCTCGACGACGCCTCCGCTCCGGTCGCAGCCCCTGAATCCATGTCAAGAACTCACTACCAGGACGACGCTGCAGGTGCGTCCCAGGCGGGAGCCCAGCCGGCCGGTGTCGCGTCAGTAGTGAGTTCTTCACAGGAGCCCGCTGCGACGCCCGCTGCGGAGGGCTCCGGCGCCGTGCTCGTGGGCTACGGGGTCAAGGCCGACGCCATTCACCGCCGCCACCGCAACGTCGAGGTCGTGGAGCAGATCGGCGGCGTCGGCGACACCGAGTACCCCGTGCTCGCCAAGCCGCCCGTGCGCAAGCTCGCCAAGGAACTGGGCGTCGACCTCAGCACCATCAACCCGTCTGGCCCGGGAGGGCTGGTGACGCGCGGCGACGTCGAGCAGAAGGTCAAGGAGACCTCCGCGCAGACGCTCGCGACGTACGCGAACGACGATCAGCCGTGGCTCGAGACCGGCTACTCGAGCGATAACGGCCGCTCGACGCGCGTGCCCGTGAAGTCGGTGCGCAAGCGCACGGCCGAGGCGATGGTGCAGTCGGCGTTCACCGCCCCGCACGTCACCGAATTCCTCACCGTCGACGTGACCGAGACCATGAACCTCGTGGCCAAACTCAAGGCGGACAAGGACTTTGCCGACGTGCGTGTCACGCCGCTGCTGTTGGTGGCCAAGGCGCTGCTGCTCGCGGTGCGTCGCCACCCCGAGGTCAACGCGTCGTGGGACGANNACCAACGTGGGCGCGCTTGGCATCGACACGGGCACCCCGATCCTCAACCCCGGCGAGGCCGCCATCCTGGCGTTCGGCGCGATCCGTCAGATGCCGTGGGTGCACGACGGTGAGATCCAGATTCGCTGGGTGACGCAACTCGCGCTGAGCTTCGACCACCGCCTGGTGGACGGCGAGCTGGGCGCGCGCCTGCTGTTTGACGTGGGTCGCGTGATGAACGACCCCGCGCACGGGCTGGTCTGGGCCTAGGCCCGTGTCAGGCGCGGGCCCCGGGCGCGGCATCCTGGGCGCACCCGGGAAGGCCTAGCCCTCCATCACCACGCCGTCGAGCAGCGTGCCGTTGGCGATCGCGTTGCGCTGGCCATCGTCGTCCTGAAGCACCACGGTGCCGCGCACCACCACGTTCTTGCCGAACGTCCAGTCGCCCTTGATGGTCAGCGACGACGCCTCGCGCAGCGACGGCGCCCCGTGCGGGAAACGGGCGTCAAATTCCGCCATCGTCTTGTAGAAGGCCGGGTCGAGGTCCACAACAGGGGCCTTGCGCACCGCGAGGCGCAGCGCGCCGTCATCCTGCAACTCGTACGCGTCGGAGCGCAGCACCAGCAGGTCGTTCGTGGTCTTGACGGGCAGGAAGCGGTCCCGGCCGACGACGATCGCGGTGGCACCCTCGAAGACCTCGATCGCGGCGCCCATCGCGGTCTCGATCTGGAACACCTCGGGCGATTCCTTGTCCGTGGGGTCCACGTGCTTGGTGTTGCGGATCAGGGGCAGGCCCAGCACGGCGCCGCGTTCGGTGAGCGCCGCCCTGAGCTTCTCGAGGTCCCACCAGAGGTTGTTGGTGTGGAAGAACGGGTGGTGGTGCTCGTCCGTGAAGTAGTGCATCTCGTTGGGCGCGGTCTGGGCGGTGTCGCGCAGGATGAGCTGGCCGTCCGCCTTGCGCACGGCCAGGTGGCCGCCCTTGCGGTCCGCGGCGGTGCGTTCGCAGAGCTCCGCGGCGTACGGCGCGCCCGATGCGGCGAACCAGCCCGCGATGCGCGCGTTGGGCACGGCGCCCAGGTTGTCCGAGTTGGAGACGCTCGCATACCGGAACCCGGCCTCCAACAACGCGTCCAGGATGCCCGATGCGAGGATCGCCGTGTAGATGTCGCCGTGGCCGGGCGGGCACCACTCGAGGTCCGGGTCCTGAGGCCACTCGACAGGCGTGAGGCCGTCCACCAGCAGCTTGGGCTCCTTGTTCTGCACAAAGTCGAGCGGCAGGCCCTCGACGGCTAAGCCGCGGTGCGCGGCGAGCGCCTCGAGCGAGTCGTCGCGCGTGCGGAAAGAGTTCATCAGCACCAAGGGCAAGTGGGCCCCCGTTGCCTTGCGGGCCCGCTGCACCTGCCCCACGATCACGTCCAGGAAGCTCTGTTCGCCGCGTACCGGCAGCAACGACTTGGCGCGGTCCATCCCCATGGAGGTGCCCAGCCCGCCGTTGAGCTTGATGATGACGGTCTTGGCGAGCGCGGCCCTCGCGGCCTCGTCGTCCACCTCCACGCCATCCAGGCGGGTGGGGTCGGTCAGCGGCTCGATCGTCTCCTCGAGAATCAGGCCGGTGGCCCCCGCCTCGAGCTCGCCGTAGTAGTGGCTGAAGACGTCGATCGCGGCCTGGTTGACACCGGCCTCGCGCATCTTGGTCTGGGCAGCTGTCAGTCCGAGTGCATTGCTCATACCCATGAGCCTAGAGAACGCGCGTCGGTCTGCGCGACGTCCCGCAGGTAATGCGCTTGGGTGACGTGCGGGTATGGCAGGATCGGGCACCGGTTGCGTACGCTGGGCCGATGGATTCGCCTGCGTGGCGCGCGGACAACAGGGCCGACCTCGACCAGGTCGCGCGCTCCGTGACGACGTGGATCGAATCGGCTCTTGATTCACCCCTGTACGCGTTTCTCGCGTCCCGCATCTCGCAGGACCCCCAGATGCTCGCCCTCGTGGGTGCTATCGACAACGCTCCGCCGCTCAACCTGCTGTTCGCTGGCGTCCAGTTGCGACTGAACACGGCCGATCCGCTCGCGGCTTGGTACCCGCATCTCGCAGGCGCCGATGCGCGCCCGCCTGACGCTGACGCTTACGCCGCCTTTAGCGCGTACGCGCTCGATCACGCGGCCGAGCTCATCGAGATGGGCTCCACTCGGCGCACGCAGACAAACGAGGTGGGTCGTTCCGCAGCGATCCTTCCGTGGCTCGTCGAGGCCGCCGATGCGTGGGGGGCTCCCGTGCACCTCGTCGACATTGGCGCGTCGGCGGGACTCAATCTCTGCCTCGACCGGTTCGACTACGACTACGGCGACAAGGCTGTCTCTGCTATCAATCCGAGTGCGACGCGACTCACTCTGCAGTGCGAAAACAGGGGCGGTTTTGCTCTGCCCGATAGCGCCCCAGCCATTGCCACGCGCACGGGCCTCGACCTGGCACCCATCGACGCGATGGACGCTGACGCGACGGCGTGGCTTGAGGCTCTCGTGTGGCCGGAGCACACCGACAGACTCGAGCGACTGCGCGCCGCGTTGGCCATCCGCCGCGATACCGACGTGCGCATGGTGGCGGGCGATGCTGCGGTGAGCCTCCTGGAAACGGAGGCGAACCTTCCGCCCGGCCCGATGCTCGTCTTCCATACGGTGATGGCGTACCAACTCGCTGCGACACAACGGGACGCGATCGACGCGTCCCTTGCGGAGGTCGCCACGCGAAGGCCTGTGGCGAGGGTCGCGATGGAGCCCGTGCGCGGAGCGGGATACCTCTACCTGTACACGGGGCTTTCGTACGCCACGGCTCAGGTGCGGGCCGGTGCGCACGCCCATGGGCGCTGGATCGACAACGTGGCGTAGGGGCGGCTCTCACGGCGCGTCATGGGCCACAGCACAACCGGGCCGACTTCGGGCCACCCCGTGTGTGCTCGAGGGGAGAACTACTTGTCGGCCGCGTTGACCGGCTTCACGTCGTTGTCACCCGCTGCCGCCGCTGCGTCGTCGTCACCCGCTGCGTCGCTCACCGCCGCCTTCGCCTCGTCCTCGTCCCGCATCGTCTCCAGGCCCGACTTTTCGCGCAACGGCACGTGCGGGATGAACAGGGAGAAGAGCACGCCGCCGAGTCCGATGAACCCGGAGATCAACAGCACGCGCGTGATGGCGTCCGCAAAGCCCTCGCGGAACGGCGACGCCAGCACGGGGTTGGCCTCCTTGAGGAACGAGGTGTCGTCGAGCGACAGGCCCGCGTCCTGGGCGCCGTCAATCGAGCCGGCCTGCAGCGTCTGAATGATGGCCGCATCCACGGGATTGGTGAGGGTCGCGGGGTCGGACACCACCTGCTGGAAGGCCGGGGTCTGCGAGGCCGCCGAGATCTCGTTGCCGATGTCGCCCCCGACCGTACCGAACAGGATCGACAGGAACACCGCGGTGCCGAGCGAACCGCCAATCTGCCGGAAGAACATGACCGACGCGGAGCCCGTACCCATGTCTCGGGGCTCCACGGCGTTCTGCACGGCCAGCATGTTCGGCTGCATCACGCCGCCAAGGCCGAGGCCGAACAGCCCTGCACCAACGAACAGGTGCCACAGCGGGCTGTCGGCCGAGAGGGTGGACAGGTCGATGCTGGCGATGACAATGAGCGACGTGCCGATGATCGGGAAGACGCGGTACCGGCCCGTCTGGTGGATGACGCGCGCCGAGAGCCCCGCCATCGTGATGATGCCGAAGGTCATGGGCAGCATCGCCAGTCCGGATGCGGTGGGCGACAGTCCCTTGGCGATCTGCATGTACAGCGGCAGTCCCGCCATGGCGCCGAACATCGCGAAGCCCATGATGAAGTTCAGGCCCGTCGAGACGCCCACGGTGCGGTTGCGGAAGATGCGTGGCGGCAGCAGGGCGTCGTCCCCGGCGGCGAGTTCGGCGCGCACAAAGCCCAGGATGCCGACGAGCGCGACGGCAGACAGGACGAGCACGCTCGGGGAGGTCCAGCCCCAGTCCCGGCCCTGCTCCACCACGATGAGCAACGGCACGATGGCGACTACCAGGGTGCCCACGCCCCACCAGTCGATCGCCACGCGCTTGTGCGTGGCGGGCAGGTGCAGGACGCGCAGGATGATGAACAGGGCGATCGCACCCAGCGGCACGTTCATGAGGAAGATCCAGCGCCAGCCGGCGAAGCCGAGCAGTTGGTCGGCGTCGGCAAAGAACCCACCAAGAACGGGGCCCAGCACGGACGCCACGCCCCATACGCCAAAGAACAGCGCCTGGTACTTGGTGCGCTCGCGCGGCGACAGCATGTCGCCCAGGATGATGAGTGCGAGCGCCATCAGCCCGCCGGCGCCCAGACCCTGAATGGCGCGGTACGCCGCGAGCTCGAACATCGAGGTGGCCGTGCCGCACAGCAGCGAGCCGACAACAAACGAGCTGATGGACAACACATACAGCGGCTTGCGCCCGAAGATGTCTGACAGCTTGCCGTACAGCGGCGTCGAAATGGTCGCTGCGATGAGGTAGGCCGTGGTGACCCAGGCCTGCAGCGTGAGGCCGTTGAGGTCGTCGCCGATGGTGCGGATCGCGGTCGCCACAATCATCTGATCGAGTGCGGCCAGGAACATGCCCACCATCAGGCCGCCGACGATGAGGTTGATCTGTCGGCGACTCAGGAGCGGTGCGGAGACGGCTGTGGTCACGAATATTCCTTTCACACGACGCCGGACGATGCGGCGGGGACTGCCGCGTCCGTGCGGTCGAAGTGGCGCGGGGCGGGGAGGGCTCGCGGCGCGCAACCACCATATTCCACGCATCGGCCGGGTCCCTTATTCCTGGGTCGGGGATTCCCGGTGCAGGTGCTCGCGCCGTGGATCATTCGGCGCGGCTGCCGCGCGCCCTTACGCTGAACACATGATCCTGGTGACGGCCGCGGCCGTGGTGCGCGACCTGGGCGTGGCCGCGGTGGTAGGCGGGCTGCTGTTGGTGGTCGCGGTGGTGCGGGGTGCGGCCGCCGAGCGCGCCGCGCTGGTGGCCAGAGTCGGTGCGCTGGTGTGGATTGCGGGCGCGGGTGTCTTTCTCATCAGCTCCTACGTGGACATCGCCCAGGTGGGGCCCTCCGCCCCCGACTTTGGCGCGCAGCTCTGGAGTTTCGTCGGCGACATCGACCTCGGCCGCGCGTACGGGATGAATCTGCTCGCGGCCGTCGTCACGTCGATTGCGGTCACGCTGGTGCGCACGCCGTCGGAGGCGGCGTGGGCGCTCGTCCCGGTGGCCTATGGGCTGGGCGTGCAGGCGATGACGGGCCATGCGGCCGGCGCCGAAGACCACCACCTCGCGGTGACGTCGCTGTACGTGCACGTGGCCGCGTCGGCGGTCTGGCTGGGTCTGCTCATTGCCTTGGCCGCGGCGCGCAAGCCGCTCGGCAACGATGCCAAGGCCGCAGTGCAGCGTGTGTCCCGCATGGCGCTGTGGGCTGCGGCCGCCATCGTCGCGTCGGGCGCCTCCAACGCGTGGCTACGCGTCGGCTCGGCCGGCGACCTGGTCACCACCACGTACGGCCGCATCCTCGCGCTCAAGCTCATCCTGATGTCGGGGGTCATCGCCCTAGCGGCGTGGCATCGGCGCGTCACGTTGCCCCGGCTCACGTCGGCCGATGTGCGGCGCCGCTTCTACCGCGTGCTCGCCTGGGATGTGGCCCTGCTCGCTGCTGTGGCCGGCATCGGAGGGGTGTTGGCCCGCTCGAACCCCACAATCCCCGTGGTGGTGGTGCCCAACCCGAGCCCCGCGTTCCTGCTGACCGGGTACCCGCTGCCGCCGCGTCCCGACGCGATCGAGTGGGTCCTTCAATGGCGGCTCGAGATCCTGTCGGCTCTGGTGGTGGTCGCCCTGTGCGTGGTGTACCTGAGGTGGGTGTCCCGATTGCGTGGGCGTGGGGACGACTGGCCGTGGCAGCGCAGCGTCGCGTTCCTCACGGGCATGGCGGGCATCGCGTGGATCACCCAGGGCGCACCCGCCGTGTACGGGATGGTGACCTTCTCCGGTCACATGGTGGAGCACATGCTGCTGGTGATGGCCGTGCCGCTACCCATCGTCTACGCGGCGCCCGTGACCCTGGCGCTGCGTGCGCTGCCCAGCCGCACGGATGGCACCCGCGGGCCGCGCGAGTGGATCCGCACCATCGTGGAATCGCGGTGGATGACGTTCCTGGCGAACCCGGTGGTGGCCGCCGTGAACTTCGCCGGCTCCTTGGTGGCGTTCTACTACAGCCCCCTGTTTGAGTTCGCGCTGCGCAATCACGCGGGGCACCTGTGGATGATCGTGCACTTCACCCTCGCGGGCTACCTGTTCGCCAACGCGCTCGTGGGGATCGACCCTGGCCCCACGCGACCCGCATACCCCTTGCGGGTGTTGCTGCTGTTCGCCACCATGGCGTTCCACGCGTTCTTTGGCGTCTCTCTCACCGCGTCGGAGGTGCTGCTCGCTCCCCGCTGGTACGGACTCATGGGTCGGGACTGGGGCGCCGACGCCATCACCGACCAGCAGTATGGAGGCGCCATCGCGTGGGGCCTGGGTGAGCTTCCGGTGCTGGTGTTGGCGATCGGCGTGCTCGTGGCCTGGCGGCGGGCCGACGCCCGCACCGCCACGCGCCAGGATCGGGAGGCGGTGCGCACCGGGGACGCGGACCTGGCCGAGTACAACGCCATGTTGGGCGGGCTGGCACAATCCGACGACGCCGCGCCGGGTCGGTAGGGACCGCGCCGGGTCGGTNNGGAACTCCCTGGCAAACCCGGTGGAGAAAAATGTGGAAAAGCGGTGTGAAAAAGTCGACCCACGTGCGGCTTGCGCTGGCGCGCGCGGGTCCGCTACTACTGGGGCATCGGGAAAATCATCACTCGCTCGGCAGGGACTTTCACTGCGGTGAGCCGTACTTGATGTGGACGCTGGGAGACCGGCGTCTCGCCAAGAGTCGGGTGTGTGGTGATGGACTCGGGCGCTTCGGACAACGCTGGTCCAGGGTATGCGGTGAGACCTAGGTCGCACTTGACACACTGTGGGTGACGGCACAGGGACTGACGGCCCCAAGCGTCGACCGATAGGTTGTCTTCCTCGGAAGACGAGGCCGTAACGTCAATCACGGCATTCGGTGTCGCCTCACGGGGCGGTGCCGAGAACTTGAGGTCATGGCAGGGCCCCTCGAACGCTTACTTCGAGGGGCCCTTCGCCTGTCCCCAGCAAGCGGTTCGGTGACCGGTTCCCGCCGAGCAGTTCGGTGACCNNTCCCGCGTCGCCTCCGCACCCTCGCCCGGGGTTTTCGCGCGGGCCACTCCTCCACAGATTTTGTCCACAGGCCGGTGGATTTCTCGCGGCCAGACGCAGGAATCGGTGGAAAACCCTGTGCAACAAAAGTGGAAAACGAAAATGTCATTTTCCGCTTGCGCGCCCCATTTTCGAGGAGTAGACATTACTCATTCGGATCGCACGAAGACGAACAAAGTGGTCGGGGCAACCTGGCCGCAGAGGGACTCGAGTCGATGCGAAGTGGTTCACAGGATGTTGCGCTAGCCCTTCAGGATCTTCTCGGAGAGAACGAAGGGGCCGCTGGTAACGAGGTGGCAGTGACGGGCCGTGAATCGCAGAGTGAGGAGGGCCCCGCTTGCGGGGTTCGCCGGTTGGGTTCGTTACCTGGCGGCTGCGGTCGGCGCTTGCGTCGGTCGTGATCCTCGTCTCAACAGCAAGGCCCCCCGGACGCTTACTCCGGGGGGCCTTTGCTGTGAAACGAGTCGGACGTGATTGCTCGCTCAAGAACGACAGTACGGGGGACCGACATGTTTCACCGGGAACGACACGCAAAGTTCACGCTGGCGTTCTGAAGCGTTTCGACGGCTGTCCGGAGGTCAGTAAGGCTCACATGCGGGTTCCGGTGGCCGATGGAACCCCTGAGTTGCAAGCCAAGGAGGCGGGTCGTGGGTGACACCGAGCGCGACGGCGACCTGCCCGTAGCCGATGCCGTAGCGGCGCGGCTGAAGCGGCTCGAAACCATCCTTGAGCTCGCCCCGGTGGGAATCGGCCTCGTGGACCCGCAAGGACGCACGTCCATGACGAACGGTGCGCTCCATCGCATGCTCGGCTACACCGATGAAGAGTTTGCGACGATGCCGTGGAGCGAGTTCACGCACCCCGACGACATTGAGCCCAATGCGGTGCTGTCCCGCAAGTTGGCGGCCGGCGAGATCGATCACTTCGACATGGAGAAGAGGTTTCTGCGCAGGGGCGGCGGGTACCTGTGGACGGCGTTGACCGTGTCGCTCGTCAGGGACGCCAACGGCGAACCCGATTTTGAGATCGGCATGACGCTCGACATCACCGAGCGCAAGCGGCTCGAGAGCGACCTACGCGCCGCGGAGGAGCGGTATCGGCTTCTCGTCGAGCGGGTCCCCGCGGTGGTGTACGTTGCGGAGCCTGGCCCCGACGGACGCTGGCACTATGTGAGCCCTCAAATTGAGCGGATGCTCGGCTTCACGGCCCAGGAGTGGATGGCGGATCCGGGCCTGTGGCTGCGCCAGCTCGACCCCGCCGACCGGGACTCGGCTGTGGCGGACAAGCAGTACATGATTCTGGCCGGGACCGAG
>DGBM01000244.1 GCA_002384765.1 Demequinaceae bacterium UBA4004 | reverse complement strand
ATCGGGATGGTGGGGTGGAACAGTCCTGCCGTCGTCTCACGAACCCGTCGCAGAACCTCTCAGTCGGCGCCGGCCGCGTCCCCATCAAGACTCGCGATCCGCTCCTCGACGGTTCTCGCCTCTCGCCTGAGCTTGGCCAGCTCCCGCTGAGCCTTCCGGAGTTCCCTCTCTCGTTCTGCCGCATACGCGCGAGCAGTGCGCTCGGGCGTCTGTAGCCGTTCGGCCGTAAGGATCCCCCGTGGCTCGCCACACTCCGGGCAGTCCACGACGGATGCGTAGACATGCTCGTTCGAGTGGTGGATGACCTGGTGCACGGCATGGTCGCACCTGAGGGTCAGCTCCCAGGTGTCCATCTCCTTCGGGTCAGGCTTCTTCCACGCCGCCATGAGCTTCGTCAGGTCCTCGATCTGTCGCGGGTTCAGCGGCGGAGGTGGACAGCAGAACCCGCAGTGCAGGTGTCGGCTGCCGCCCATGCTCCACCGATGCGCACGGCACTCGCCATGCCGCTCCTTGCACGCCGCTTCCCGAGCGTCGTACTCGACCTTCTCTGCTCTGGAGACAAGTACATCGTTCCGGGGAACGGTTCCAGCCCGTCGAGGATCGCCTCTCCGCAGCCACGACACGGCTCGCGCGCAACGAGCTCCTCGTACGTCAGTCGCAGCCCTCGTTCCTCCGAATCCCGCTCCTTGGCCTGCTGTCGGGCGTGCTCCTCCTCAGCTCGCACAGCCTCGTTTCGCTTCCGGGTCAGCGCCCGGGCTGCCTTCTGTTCCTCCATCAGCTTTGCCATGCTTCGCTCCCAGTCGTTCTCGATGTCGCCTCGGCATCGAACGGTAGAGCGGACCGCCGACAGGTGGAGCCCCCTCGACCCCGAGTTCCGCCGCGTCAGGTAGTCGAAGAGATCGTCGAGTGCGAAGTAGCTGACCGGGGGCTGCTTCAGGTCCTTGCCGGTGGTGTTACAGAACGCCACCGGCCGTGTGGATGCTCGCCTGTTGAGCGAGTTGACGACGGGAAGGTGGTCCCGGGCGCCCGACACTAGCCTGCGTCTTTCACGCGGCTGTGGTTGACACCACCTCGGGGAACGTTGGTCGGGGCCCGGCACGCCGCGCGACTGCGCGGGGCGATCACCGGCAAGGACAAGTCCGACGTGATCGACGCGGACGTGCTCGCGATGGCCACCGACGTGTTCACCCTGACCGCCCTGCGAGTGCCCAGCCCGGAGCAGCTGGCGCTGCGCCGGGCGGTCACCCGACGCGGGAAGCTAGTGACAGCTCCAGGCCGACCTCGCGAAGCGCGATGGACAGTCCGAGCCAGGTCATCGAGGTCGGCTCGGCGACCGCGACCACCCCGGGGTAGGGCGCCAGCGCCTGTCCCAGCCGGCGCAAGCCGGCCAGTGTGGGCGGGACGTGGAAGCGGGTCCTGCACCCGGACCGTCCCCGGATCGGCGGCATCGGCCCGGGCGGCGCCGGGAAGGGTAACGTTCTTGAGCACGAGGGTTCCTCCGTTCGACTTGTTCGCCGAACCCCCAGCCCGTCACACGTTCACCGGCCAAGTGGATCTTCCGGGCAGGCGGTCCGGTCCTGTTGATCGGGAGAACCCTCGTGCCCGCATGACGTCCACGAACAACGAGCCGTGGGGCCCTTCCCGGCCAATCGCCGCCCCCAGCCACGCCCGATGGTCCACCACGGTTCGGTGCACCCTCGCTTGTGCGTGATCCGGTGCCGTCCGGGAGGCCGGCCACCGCTGCGCAGCGCCAGCTGCCCGCCACCAATTCCCTAAACCGGGCCCAGCCACGACCGAGAGAGCCGACCCCTGGCCCGTCGATCTCTTTCACGAGCCCGAACACTCAGCCGGAAACCGGCGCGACCCGAAGCCTTCTCCCACGGCCACCGTAGCGACCACCACCCGTCGGGTGTGTCAGATGAACGGTGTTTCTGGCACTTGATTCCTAGAGGTTCTCCGCCGCCGGCATGCGGTCGGCGAAGGTGACGGCGAACGCGTTAAGTGCCGGCTTCCACCGTGTGATCCATCGTGCCTGCCCGAGGCCCTTGGGGTCCAGCCCTCGGGTGACCAGGTACAGGGTCTTGAGCGCGGCCTGCTCGGTCGGAAAATGCCCCCGAGCGGCCACCGCCCTGCGATACCTCGCGTTGAGGCTTTCGATCGCGTTGGTGGAGAAGAGAACTCGCCTGATCTCCACGTCATACTCGAGGAACGGGGTGAACTCCTCCCACGCCGCCCGCCACAGCTTGCCGATGGCCGGGTACGGCTTGCCCCACTTCTCCTCGAGCTCCTCGAACGCCGCCCACGCCGCCTGCGCCGTGGGCGCGGTGTAGATCGCCCGCAGGTCCCGCGCGAGCTGGTCCCAGTACTTCCGGCTCGCGTAGCGCAGGGTTGCTCGGATCAGGTGGATCACACAGGCCTGCACGATCGCCTGAGGGAAGACCGCGGTGACGCTGTCCGGCAGCCCCTTGAGGCCATCACAGACCACGAAGAACACGTCCTTGACGCCCCGGTTGCGCAGGTCCGTGAGCACGTTCATCCAGAACTTCGCGCTCTCGCCGCCGCCGTGCCCGGCCCACAGCCCGAGCACGTCCCGGTGACCGGCCAGGTCGACCCCGATCGCGACGTAGTACGGCTGGTTGCCAACCTGCCCGTCACGGACCTTGACGTAGATCGCGTCGATGAACACCGCCGCGTACACGGATTGCAGCGGCCGGCTGGACCAGCCCTGCATCTCCTCGAGGACCTTGTCGGTGATCCGCGAGACCGTGTCCTTGGAGATGTTCGTGCCGTACACCTCGGCGAAGTGCGCGCTGATCTCACCGGTCGTCAATCCCTTGGCGTACAAGGAGATCGCCACCGCATCAACATCATTCAGCCGACGTTGGCGCTTCCTGACGATGACCGGCGCGAAGGTCCCGGCCCGATCCCGCGGGACCTCGATGCTCACCTCGCCCGCGTTGTCGGTCAGTACCGTCTTGCGGCGGGTGCCGTTACGGATATTGCCCGCGCCCTCGACCGGGGTGGCGTGCTTCTCATGGCCCAGGTGCTCGGTCATCTCCTCCTGCAGAGCCGCCTCCAGCACCGTCTTGGTGATCGACTTGAGCAGCCCGTCCGGGCCGGTCAACTCCTCACCCCTGGCGCGAGCGGCCTTGACCAGCTCACGCACCGCAGCCCGCTCAGCCTCACCAGGCTTGGCGGCCTTCACCGCTTGCTTGGGCATCGAGCTCATGCCCTCGAGTGTCTCGGTCATCAGGTGACCAGCCTTCCTCGCCGACCACGTCGGCGTGTCGGCCAGAAACACCGTTCAACGGACAGTCCCCACCCGTCACCGGGAGGCCCTTCAAGTCATACAAGATTCTTTGGTCGTGGCGCTCGTCCTCTTAGCCGTCGGTGTGGTTCGTGACGTTGCCCGTTCAGAGCGCGACAAGGGCGCTGTTAGCGGGTCTCTTGGAGGGACGCTGCGACCAGTGTCTCGGGGCTTCATTCTTGGTTTTCCTTGGTACGTCGCTGGTGGCTTCCTGCTGGCCGTCGTGGCCTGGGGCAACTCACCAAGGCAACTGGATCTCGTCTGATGCGGTCCCTTTCGGCTATGACGTCAGCTCCTCCTTGGCTCTCATTAGTGCACCTTCGAGCGCCCTGAGAATCGACTCGTGGTTCTCCAGAAGGTCCTGCTGTGTCACCGCGTCGTTTAGGTCGCCGATTCTCCTGCGGACACCGTCGAACTGCGAGTGGAGATCGGGACTCGCGCTTAGGAGTGCGACGACCCCGATCGCGGCTCGCGCCTTCGCGTTGCTCGTCCAAGCTTCCTGACGGAAGGGTTCGCGTTTGGCCTCAGGGAGGTCTTCAAGGCGTGCCTTAACCCGGTTGTATGTGGCCCGCTCGAAGTCGTACAAGGAGGTGACCAGCTCGGCGTAGCTGGCCACCCGAGCCTCAAAGACTCGGGACTCGCGCTGACTACTTCGTTGGAAGTAGGACGTAACTCCAGCTGCTGCCAGCGTAGTGACGAGCCCGAGCGCCGCAATGAAGAGCAGTCCAGTCCATGGACCGAATGTATGCTCTCCTTGTCTGGCGTAGGCGCATTCGGGAGGGAAAGGACACTGAAATACTCCTTACGAAAGAGTCCCGGGGGGGTCGCTCGGCACCCGGCATTGCCGCTCTCCGGTCAGCCGACCCTCCCTAAGCGCCTCTCACCGCCGCGTAACGCGCAGTGGCGGACCATTCGGCACTAGCCAGATTCTCTGCCGCTCGCAGGCTCCGTCGCCACACCATGCAGGGGATCAGCGCTTCGGTCGCCTGGTCTCAAGAGCCCGTGGGGTGTTCGGCCACGAGGCGCCTGACTACGGCGCTGAAGGCCTCCGCCACCTCCTCGTCGGACGCGCCCCAGTCAACTTCGAAGGTGACGTGATCGAACTCGGGGTAGAGCTTGTACGTCCTTCCAGGGTAAGCCTTCACAGTGATTGGCCCAGCCCGTTTTGGATCCGGAGTCAGGATGAGTTCGACGGAGTTGTCGGAGTCGAGAAGATGGTATGCGTTCCACGCGTACACCCATCTCGCATTTTGATGCGAATGGGACTCCCAATCGGTCTGGATCCCCAGCGCCTCCAACTGGCTCCGGACTAGGGGCTCCAACCGCTCGGACCGCTCGCGGAACAGCCTATTGATCGTCTGGACGGCATCGAAAAATTCTCCGATCGCGGCGTCGTGGCTGGAGAGCAATCGGCGGAATCCGTTCACGAACTCGGCGTCGTTCGAGTAAGCCATGGGCTTCGCGCTCCGTTGTCTGATTTCCCTGAACTGTTCGAGCAGGTCGAAACTTCGTCGCACGTCGAGACTTGAGGTGAGGGCCGCACGCGAGTGTAGTGGCGACAACTCACCCAGACGCTCGAATAATGCTTCGTACGTGACTGCTCGCGTGATCCACCGCTTGCATTTTTCATCAAGCGCATGCTTGTAGGGCGCCAACACGACAAGGAGTACCGTCGCATAGCCCTCGTCGAGGGCGTGGTGTACGTATGACTCCAGGGGATTGTTGAGCGGCGCCGCAATTTTGTTCTCAATGACTATGGCGACGTTGCGTTCGTCGTTGGTCAAGTAGAGATCCATGATCCCTGCCCAACTGAGCGCAGTATGTGCGCTTTCCGGAGGGGCCACGGCGATCTGGCGTTCGACATTCCATTGGGTGGACCCAGTGAAGCGGCTCACCAATAATGGTGATCCAGGGACTCTGCCCGCAGCCCCGAGCACCGGCCCGCCCTCCAAGAGCGACAAGAGAGCGTCCACGAGGGCGCCGCCAAGTCCGTGCCGCTCGCGAGGGTCCAGGAAGTAGCCCAACGTTTGATCGGCGGCAAGCTCGGATCCGCTGAGGCCGAGCAATTGATACACATTCAACGGACCGCGTCGTCGCGAGAGGCGCGGTCGTTCGACTTGGAGAAAATCAAGGTCCACAGATGCTCCGTCGTGGCAACACGTTGTCTCTCAAGGTGCCGATGTGTCTGCCGGATGGTCGCCTACGCTACCGCTCCTCGCGCCGTCGGGCACGTGTCTGCGAAGACTGGGCGCGGACTCATCGAAAGCGTCCCGGGCACGGTGGGCTTTGCCGTTGGATCCTCGGTGCTCACCCGCCGGGACTCTTTCTGAGCGCAGGCATTCCCCCGAGGCGCATTGCGAGGTGAGTGCGCGGCGCGGACCATCCGGTCGACCCCCGAGGTTTGGCGGTTGCCGCCCGAGATAGGGTTCGCCAGCAGGTTGGGCGCAAATGACGGAGGTAGGCCATGGCTTCTCTAGTGTCGTTCTATGGTGACGAGCCCGTCACCCCTCCGGCTCCAGACAAGCGCCTCTACATCGATCAGCTACCTCTGACTGAGGCCGCGAAGTTTGAGGTGGGCTATCCCGAGCCCGACGTCGTGTATGTGCGTCATCCGGTCAGCAGGACGCGCCTGATCCCGCTGGCGAGCTTCCACTCGCAGACATTGGTCGAGAAGACGAACGAGGCGATCACCATGCTTACCGCGCTCGGCGCCAGCAGCATCGACCTCTCCTACTCGGACCAGATCTCTGACCAAGCGAAGGCAGACGTCGAGATCCTTTTCGGCATGCTGAGCTTTGCGGGTTTCGGGGGGAGCAAGAGCGGATCGGAGCACACCAAGGTCATCTACCAGGCCAAGGGCGCTGGGTCGTCGCCACGAGACCTGCCGCCGCTCCTGTGGCTCGACCAACCAGGATGGCGAGGAATCGTCGACGGCAGGCTTAACGGGGGTCTGCGGGAGTTCGCGCTCACCTTCACCTACGAGCACAACAGCGGCGTGGACGCAGAGTTAGTGACACGCGTTCGGGATTACGGATTGCGAACTGGTGGAGAGTTCAGGAAGGCGCACCGGGTCTCCTTCAACCTGCGAGGTGAGTTCCCGCCCCTCCACGAGACCACCAGCGAGCCTGACGCAGAGCGCTAGAAGCGGCTCGAGTCAGTAGGGCCCAAGCACCGCCGAATACGCGCCCCGCGCACCACGCCGCACGCGACAATGGAAGTACCTCTGGGGTAGACCCAGTTCGACGGACATCGATTAGGCGGCATCTGGCGCCCGATGCTGTTGAAGGCGTGCGCTGCCGGGCGTTATGGGCACGGTCCCACGTCGGTACTCGGGCATTGTCCGGTGCCCCCTCCTCGGCGCCCGCCTCCGGCTTTGCTCTTCCGTGTCGACCAGCCTCTCGCCGTTGGCCCGACAGCGGCGTCCTGTGGCGATCAATTGGATCGACTGGTCGACCGCTACCGATGACCGCTTTCGGGTTCCACACCGAACACTCGTCATGGTGACCCTGGTCGACGGTATCCGTAGCGACCCGGACCGAGGAGGAGAGCATGGCCGACAACCCAGGCACTGCGCGGCACCTGAGCGTCAAGGACGTCTGCGACGAGCTCGGCGTCGCACGTTCTACGTTCTATGACTGGCGTGCCGCCAAGAAGGCGCCGCGTTGCATCAAGTTGCCAAACGGCGACCTTCGTATTCGTCGCGCTGACTTCGAGCGCTGGCTTGAGTCCTTGGAGCAGTCAGCGTGACACCAGGTTCAAGCGGCACGTCGTACGCGGTGCGGATCTGGTCAGTGGAGCCCTATAAGGGAAAACGGGGGACGACCTACCGCGTGCGTTGGCGTGTCGCCGACCGGCGTCATGGACGCACCTTCGCCACACGGAAGTTGGCCGAATCCTTTGTCGCCGAGCTCACCACGCACCTTCGCCGCGGTGAGCAGTTCTACCTCGAGTGGGGCCTACCGCGCGCCATGCTCCCGCCCGAACCAGCCATCTCCTGGGTTGAGCACGCCGCCGAATTCGCGGACAGCAAGTGGGCTCGCGCCTCCGCCCGGCATCGCAAGGGCCTCGCTGAAGCGCTCACCACTGTCACGGAGGCGCTGTGGTCGTCGGAGGCCGCGGCCCCAGCGTCAGACGAGCTCAGGCAGTTCCTGCGCGCCTGGGTCTTCAACCGCAGCGCACGCCGTGTGAGTCTGCGGGACGCCGAACCTGGGGTCGACCGCGAAGAGATGCTGGCATGGGTCCTCAAGCGGTCGATACCCGTCGAGCGGCTGGCCGAGCAGCCGATACTCCGGCGCGCCGTGGACGCGTGTGCCACCAAGCTCGACGGCGCCCCGGCCGCCAGGTCAACCACAACTCGCAAGCGCTCCGCCCTGTACAGCGCGCTGGACTTCGCGGTCGAGCATGGGCGTCTCGAGAAGAACCCGATGGCCGCTCTCCGGTCACCTCGCCTCAGCTACTCCGACGCAGTGGACAGCCGCGTCGTCGTAAACCCCGAACAGGCCCGGGCCCTTCTAAGTGCGGTGGAGGCGATCTACCCGCCCCTCAAGGCGTTCTTCGCGTGTCTGTACTACGCCGGCCTTCGACCGGCTGAGGCGAGGCATCTCCGCGCGGCGGATCTGCTCCTCCCCGAGCAGGGGTGGGGCAAGCTCACTCTGAGCGGGTCCACTCAGTCCGCGGGCGCCGCATGGACCGACGCCGGTACGGCGAACGAAGACCGCGCCCTGAAGCACCGCGCGCCGACCGAGGTGCGCATTGTCCCTGCTCACCCGGAGCTCGTCGCCATCCTCACCTGGCACATGGACACCTTCGAACTGAGTCCAGACGGGCGGCTCTTCGTAGCCCGGATCGGGGCTGGCGGGCGCCCCCTCGCCAGGCCCTTCTCCAAGCCGCTGGCCATGGGAACCGTGTATCGCGTCTGGAAGGTCGCCCGCCAGCGGGCGCTGACTGCGGCCGAGGTCGACTCACCGCTTGCTCGCCGCCCTTATGACCTGAGACACGCGTGCGTCTCGACATGGCTAAACGCTGGCGTCCCCGCGCCGCAGGTGGCCGCGTGGGCGGGACACAGCGTCACCGTCCTGCTTCGCGTGTACGCCAAGTGCGTGTCCGGGCAGGAGGGGCTCGCACTCAAGCGCATCACCGACGCCATGAGGCGGACCGACTGACGACCGCCAGAACTTTGGGGCGTATTCGGGACGGACACCCGTAGCCGACCGTGGAGAGCCGATGACAGCCGGACGACAGCAGAAGGGCCCCGGACCCGCGTTTCCGCAGGTCAGGGGCCCTTCTGAGCACGTGGTGGCAGGTGAAGGATTCGAACCTTCGAAGCTTTCGCGACGGATTTACAGTCCGCTCCCATTGGCCGCTCGGGCAACCTGCCGTGGTGCGTCTGGAAGGATAGCAAGAGAACGGGCGGGCTTCGAATCAGGCCCCACCCCGCCCGGCAAGCCATGCCAGACACCACTGTGCCACCTCGCTGGCACCACCCCGGAAGGAGCCAGGATGGCCGACGCCTCGTTCGACATCGTCAGCAAGTTCGACAAGCAGGAGATCGCGAATGCCGTCAACAGCGCGGCCAAGGAGATCGCGACGCGCTATGACTTCAAGAACGTCGGCGCCTCGGTCGAGCTGGCCGGCGAGGTCATCAAGATGAAGGCGAACACCGAGGATCGCTGCAAGGCGGTGCTCGACGTCGTCCAGACCCACCTGGTCAAGCGCAAGGTCAGCCTGAAGCACCTCGATGTCCCTGAGGCGGGCCCGCGCCTGTCCGGCAAGGAGTACCACCTCGACTGCGCCCTCAAGGAGGGCATCTCGCAGGAGAACGCGAAGAAGATCAACAAGCTGATCCGGGACGAGGGACCCAAGGGGGTCAAGTCCCAGATCCAGGGCGACGAGCTGCGCGTCACGAGCAAGTCCCGCGACGACCTCCAGGCCGTCCAGCGGATGCTTCAGGCCGCCGACCTCGACGTTGCGCTGAACTTCACCAACTATCGCTGAGGCCACCACCCCGGACCGTGGGGCCGCTGGGCTCACTCAGCCCAGCGGCATACGGCAGACTCGCGTGAGCCCGCCGCTCAGAGCACCTTCCCGACGGGGGTCGTGCGCGCCGGCGCCGGCCCGTCCCCAGGCTCCACCGCGGCCCGCACCGCCTGCGCGACCGCCGGCGCCACGACGGGGTCGAACACCGAGGGAACGATGTAGCTCGCGTTGAGCTCCTCGGGCTTGACGGCGTCGGCGATGGCCGTCGCGGCCGCGACCATGACCTCCTGGGTGATGTTCTTGGCTCCGGAGTCGAGCATGCCGCGGAAGAACCCCGGGAAGCAGAGCACGTTGTTGATCTGGTTGGGGTAGTCGGACCGGCCGGTGGCGACGACCGCGGCGTGCTCGCCGGCTGCCAGCGGGTCGACCTCCGGGTCGGGGTTGGCGAGCGCGAAGACGATCGCGTCGTCGGCCATCGTGGCGATGTCCTCACCGGTGAGCAGGTTGGGTGCGGACACGCCGATGAAGACGTCTGAGCCCTTGAGGACGTCGCGAAGCGACCCCTCCTCGTGGCTTCGGTTGGTGTGCTGGGCGATCCACTGCCGGTCGGGGTCGTCGTAGGACTGGCCCGCGTGGATCGCACCGGCCCGCCCGCACGCGACGATGTCCGTAGCGCCCTGGGCGAGGAGCAGCTCGATGATGGCGTGACCGGCCGCGCCGACCCCACTCATGGCGATGCGGATCTGGGAGATCTCCTTGCCGACGACCCGCAG
>DGBM01000176.1:12384-12625 GCA_002384765.1 Demequinaceae bacterium UBA4004 | reverse complement strand
GGCTGGCGGCATCACCCTCAGCCACCGCGCCGCGGCCACGAGAGGCCACCCCCACCGGAAGGCGGCGACCGCCACGTGGTGGGCTCGCTCGGTGTTCATCCTCAGGATGACCCAGCGAAAGAACAGCGCGTACATGCGAACAACCTAGCGGGATAGGCTCGGGACCATGACCACGATTTCCACGACCCAAGATTCCCTTTCCACCTTGGCCTGCGACGCCCTCATCCTCGGTGTGGACGCA
>DGBM01000176.1:0-12335 GCA_002384765.1 Demequinaceae bacterium UBA4004 | reverse complement strand
GACGGCGACCTGCGCTTCGCAGCGGGATCTGCAGCCCGCTCGTGTGGGAAGCGGCCGGGAACAGTCGCCCTCGGCCTCCCGATCGCCAGCGATCGTGCGGCGTCTGCCGTGGCCGAGGGAGCCCTGCTGGGCTCCTATGTGTTCACGGACTACAAGTCCGATGCGCAGGGCGAGGACGAGGAATACTTCACCGACTGGCTGGTCGCTGGCGCGTCGGACAGCGCCCTCGAGCGTGCCAAGGTGATTGCGGGAGCCGTCGCCGCCACGCGAGACCTCATCAACACTCCCCCGCTCGATCTGTTCCCTGGCTCCTTCGCAGAGATCGCCCAGGGCTTTGGCGCGCAGCTGGGCTGCGACGTCAAGGTCTGGGAACCACAACAGCTTGCCGACGAAGGCTTCGGCGGCCTCCTCGCGGTCGGGATGGGCTCCGCGCGCCTGCCCCGCCTGGTTCGCGTCGCGTGGGCGCCTGACGGCGCTAGCCAGACGGTCGCGCTCGTGGGCAAGGGAATCACGTTCGACACGGGCGGCATCTCGTTGAAGCCGCCGAAGTCGATGGAGACGATGAAATCCGACATGTCGGGCGCCGCGGCCGTCCTGCACACCGTGCTGGCCGCCGCGCGCGCCAAACTGCCGATAGCGGTGACCGGCTGGCTGTGCCTTGCGGAGAATATGCCCTCCGGTACCGCCCAGCGGCCGTCCGACGTCATCCGGATGTACGGAGGCAAGACGGTCGAAGTGCTCAACACCGACGCCGAGGGTCGGCTGGTGCTGGCCGACGGCCTCGCCCGCGCGCTCGAGGAGAACCCTGACGTGGTCATCGACGTCGCGACTCTCACCGGCGCTCAGGGCGTCGCGCTCGGAAAGCGGACGTCCGGCGTGATGGGTTCGGCCGACCTCCAGGCCGAGATCGTCTCCGCGGCAGATGCCGTGGACGAGGACATGTGGCCAATGCCGCTACGCGACTACCTGCTCGAGATGGTGGAGTCCAAGGTGGCAGACCTCAAGAACGTCGGCGACTCGGGCGGAGCCGCAGGCATGCTCACGGCGGGGATGTTCCTCAAGCAGTTTGTTGGCGACGCCACGTGGGTGCACCTCGACATCGCGCGACCCGCTTTCAATGAGGACGGCGCCTACGGGTACACCGTGCCCGGGGCCACCGGGTCCGCAGTGCGCACGCTCTTCGAATTCCTTGAGCGCCGCGCAGGCTCGTAACGACGGCGGAATCACGTGACAGACGGCGGGCGCCGGGAAACCGGCGCGCGCTAGATCTGGCGGTGCGTCTGGTTCCACTCCCTCATGCGGGAGGGGTAGCCGGAAAGGTTTACGTCGAACACAGGGACCGACAGGTCCTTGCAGACCTTGCGGGCCGCGGCCGCGTCGGGAACCTTGCGGCGAGTCCACTCCCCCGTTCCCGCAACGACCACCAGCGTCGTCTGCGTGACGCGGGTAGCGGGCTCGATGAAAGCCTCACAACCCTCCCGCGCGGAGACAAACTCACGGAAATGCTGCATCGTCTTGGCCTGCGCCTCGCGCGACCCCGAGCCGGTGGGCATCACGGTCGACCTGCCGCGGCCAAAGAGGCGTCCGAAAAAACTCATGCTGACAGCGTAGTCGCGGATGTCGAGTTCGCGCGGCGCGCCACGAGTGGCAAGATGGGACCTACCCGCGTCCTTACAAGGAGAATTGAGTACCGTGACCGAGTCCACAGCCCACTCGTTTGACGTTCTCGTCCTCGGCGGCGGCTCCGGCGGCTACGCCGCAGCCCTGCGCGCCTCCCAGCTCGGATTGAGCGTGGGCATGGTCGAAGAAGCAAAAGTAGGCGGCACCTGCCTGCACTGGGGGTGCATCCCCACCAAGGCGCTCTTGCACGCCGCCGAAGTTGCCGACCACGCCCGCCACGGCGAGGCGATTGGCGTCAACACCGAGTTTCATTCGATTGACATGCCCAAGGTCAACGCCTACAAGCAGGGCGTGATCGACCGGCTCTACAAGGGCCTGCAGGGCCTCGTGAAGTCCCGCAACGTGACCGTCATCGACGGTCACGGCACTCTGGTTGGCCCCGACGCCATCGAGGTGCGCGGAGAGCGCTACACCGGCAAGAACGTCATTTTGGCGAGCGGCTCCTACGCTCGCAGCCTTCCCGGTCTCGAGATCGGCGGTCGCATCATGACGTCCGACCAGGCACTCGCGCTGGAGTGGGTGCCGCGCTCGGCGATCGTGCTCGGCGGAGGCGTGATCGGAGTCGAATTCGCATCCGTCTGGAAGTCGTTCGGCGCAGACGTCACGGTCATCGAGGCGTTGCCCCACCTCGTGCCCAACGAGGACGAGTCGCTGTCAAAGGGCCTCGAACGCGCGTTCCGCAAGCGCGGCATCGACTTCAAGCTGGGCACCCGGTTCCAGGGCGTCACTCAGGATGACAGCGGCGTGACCGTGACCCTGGAGGATGGCTCCACGATCCAGGCCGACGTGCTACTGGTCGCCGTGGGCCGCGGCCCGCGCACCGCGGGGCTTGGCTTCGAAGAGCAGGGCGTACGAGTGGACCGCGGCTTCGTCCTCACCGACGAGAAGCTTCACACCGGCATCGCAAACATCTACGCGGTGGGCGACATCGTCCCGGGGCTACAGCTCGCACACCGCGGTTTCCAGCAAGGCATCTTTGTCGCGGAGCAGATCGCCGGACTCAACCCCACCCCCATCGTGGAATCGAACATCCCGCGCGTCACCTACTGCGAGCCAGAGGTCGCGTCGGTCGGCCTCACCGAGGCCCAGGCGAAAGAACAGTATGGCGAAGACACGGTGAAGTCCCTCGAGTACAACCTTGGCGGAAACGGCAAGAGCCAGATCCTGGGAACCGCAGGGTTCATCAAGCTGGTGCGCGTGGTCGACGGTCCGGTCGTTGGCGTCCACATGCTCGGCTCCCGCGTGGGCGAGCAGATCGGCGAGGCGCAACTGATTGTCAGTTGGGAAGCCCACCCTGAAGACGTTGCGCCCCTGATCCACGCCCACCCCACCCAGAATGAGTCGCTCGGGGAGGCGCACCTCGCACTCGCCGGCAAGCCACTTCACGCGCACGACTAGGCCTCAAGGAGACCCGCAATGAGCACCGACGTCACCCTCCCCGCGCTCGGAGAGTCCGTCACCGAAGGCACCGTCACCCGCTGGCTGAAGTCAGTGGGCGACACGGTCGCGGTGGACGAGCCTCTTCTCGAGGTGTCCACGGACAAGGTCGATACCGAGATTCCCTCCCCTGTGGCAGGCACCCTGCTCGAGATCCTCGTGGACGAAGACGAGACCGTCGAGGTCGGCGCCGTGCTGGCGCGCCTTGGAGATGCCGCTGAACGCAGTTCCGCGCCCGCCGCTCCCGAATCGCCCGCCGCTCCCGAATCGCCCGCCGCTCCCGAACCGGCCGCCGCGCCCGCTCCGCCCGCAACACCACCCACGCCTCCTGCTGCACCGCCCGCCGCACCGTCGGCACCTGCTGGAGCAGCATCGTCGGCCACTCCCGCGCCCAGCGCGGAGGCGCCGAGCGCGCCGGCGGAAAGCGCGCCCACGCCGTCGGGCGACGCGACCGACATCACGCTGCCCGCGCTTGGTGAGTCCGTGACCGAGGGCACCGTGACGCGCTGGCTCAAGGCTGTCGGCGACCAAGTCGCCGTCGACGAGCCGATCCTTGAGGTCTCGACCGACAAGGTTGACACCGAGATCCCCTCGGCCGTAGCTGGCACCGTGCTGGAGATTCTGGTGGGTGAAGACGAGACCGTCGAGGTCGGCACCGTCTTGGCGAGGGTCGGTTCGGGAGCCCCTGCTGAGGCAGCGCCCGCCACCCCTGCAGCACCGGAGCCCGCTCCCGCGGCTGAGCCTGCGCCTGCCGCGCCCGCAGCTGCTCCGACCGCCGCGCCCGCGCAGGCGCCCACCCCGCAGCAGGCGCCCGTAGGCGATTCCGGCGCTACCGCTGGCGGCACGTCCGGCTACGTCACGCCGATTGTACGCAAGCTCGCAGCCGAGCGTGGCGTGGATCTTGCCCACCTCGAAGGCACCGGCGTGGGAGGTCGCATCCGCAAGGAAGACGTTCTTGCGGCGACCCCTCCCGCACCCGAGCCCCCGGCTCCTGCGGAGCACACGGCGCCGGCCGCTTCCGCTCCGGCTGCTGCGGGCAACGACAAGTCCTCATTGCGCGGCACCACCGTCAAGATGACGCGCATCCGTAAGATCACGGCGGAGAAAATGCTCGAGTCGTTGCACGGTATGGCGCAGCTCACCACCGTGGTGGAGGTCGATTGCTCGGCCATCTGGGCCCTGCGAGCCAAGAGCAAGTCTGCATTCGAGGCCAAGCACGGCGCGAAACTGACGTTCCTGCCCTTCTTCACCAAGGCGGTCGCCGACGCTTTGGTGGTGCACCCGAACCTCAACGCGTCCGTGGATGGTGACTCGATCGTCTATCACGGAGAGGTCAACCTGTCTCTTGCCGTGGACACGGAGAAGGGCCTCATGTTGCCCACTCTGCGCAACGCGGACGACAAGTCGATTGCCCTGCACGCCCAGCAAATCGCAGACCTGGCCAGCCGCGCCCGGTCGGGCGGCCTCAAAGCCGACGAGATCAGCGGCGGCACCTTCTCCGTGACCAATACGGGCTCGGGCGGCACGCTTCTGGACACGCCCATCGTGCCCTCACCGCAAGTCGGGATCCTCGCCACCACGATCATCGAGAAGCGCGTGGTGGTGAGCAAGGGCGTCAATGGTGAAGACGTGCTCTCAGTCAAGCCCATGTGCTATCTCCCACTCAGTTACGACCACCGGATTGTGGACGGCGCGGACGCCGCGCGCTTCCTGCAGACCGTGAAGGGCCTCATCGAGGGCGGCGACTTCGAATCGTCGCTCGACCTCTAGCACGTGCGAGTCGTCATATCGGGCGCGTCAGGGCTGATCGGATCAGCCCTGACAGAGTCGTTGCGCACGGACGGCCACACGGTGATCGCGCTCGTGAGGCGCGAGGCACGGTCCGGCAACGAATCGTCGTGGGATCCTGCCGATCACAGGATCGAACACGATGTCGTCGCGTCGGCCGACGTGGTGGTCAATCTTTCCGGAGCCTCGATCGGCAGCAAGCGCCTGTCGGGAAGCTACAAGCAGGTGGTCACACAGTCGCGCACCGACTCGACCGCCACCATTGCCAACGCCATCGCCGCGGCGAATCCGTCCGTGGTGCTGCTTCAAGGCTCGTCCATGGGGTTCTACGGCGACCAAGGCCACCGCGAACTGACGGAGCACGTGGGCCCCGGCGAGGGCTTTCTCGCCGATGTAGCGCAAGCATGGGAGTCCTCCGCGCAGCCCGCGGTCGACGCCGGCGCGACGGTCGCGTACCTGCGCACCGGGCTCGTGCTGGCGGGGCATGGCGGCTTCGCTCAAAGGCTCCTCCCGCTCATCGAGTTCAATCTGCTGCGATCACTGGGAAGCCGCGACGCGCTTCAATCGTGGGTCACACTCGAAGATCAGGTGCGTGCGCTGCGGTTCCTCATGGAACAGCCCCACCACGGCCCGGTGAATGTGGTGGCGCCGCACCCCGCGACGATGGCGGAGATCATTGCCGCCCTTGCAAGGGCCTTCGGAAAGCGGCGCGGTTTCCCTGTACCAGGCTGGGTGCTACGCACCGTCATCGGGGAGGCCGCAGACGACCTCTTGGCTTCGCAGGCCGGTGTGCCCGGAGTCCTGACTGGCCTTGGCTTCACCTGGTCACACCCGACGTTGGCGGACGCTGCTCGCTACGTGGCGGACAACGCGCGCTAACGGACCCGTGCGCGGTGAGCCCTAGGCGCCGGGCTCCGCCACCTCACCCGCGGAGCTCACCAGCCAACCAGCCGTTCCCCTCACCAAGTGAAGGTCTACCGTCTGGGAGTAGCCCTCAAACCGCGTTGTCTCGCCGTCCCAGGTCACGGCGTGGTCGCTCAGGGAATACGACACTCGCACCAGCGCGGCGTCAGGAGCCAGGGACTGAGCCGATACCACGGTGACCTGATCAATCGTTGCCGTCAGCCCGTCAACCACCATTCGCCCTTCCTTTAGGGCCTCGGCGGCCGCCTCCGCCTCCGTGCGGGCCGGAGAGCCATCAGCAGTCCACCGCACCCATGGCGGCGCGTCCTCGCCCCGAAGAGCGTCAAACCGCGCCAACGTGGCTTCTTCAGCCGCCCGGGCCGGATCCTGCTCCGCCGGCACCGCAGCGAGAACGCGCGTCGTCGAGTCGGAACCTCCGGCTAGCGCCGACGCCGCCACCCACCCGCCGAGCGCCACCACCAGGACACCGGCCGCCCCTATCGCGGCCTTGAGGAACCATCTGCGGGCGACCTGGCGCCATCTCCACCAGCGCGCTTGCGGCAGCCTGCGCACCTTCCCGGGCGGCACCACCGATGCCCGCATCGAGGAAGCGATACCGCGGGGGGCGTGTTGCAATGGCTCGGGCGGCGCACACGATCCCAGTGCCCGGGCGACCATGGCGGCAGTGGGGCGAGAGCCTGGATCGGCGTGCGTCATGGGTTCGGTCCACGCGTGTACCCGCTCAGCCTCCGGACCGCTCACACATGACGCCAGCAGCCGGCCCAGCGCCGCGATGTCATCGGGCGCCGTCGTCTCTGCAGGACCGTGGGTGAGGTTTCCCAGCAGCACCCCGCCTGAAGGAATTCGGACAGCATCGGCGGTGATCGCGCCGTGGGCCAGGCCCGCACGATGCAAAGCGGACAGCGCCTCGGCGACCGCCATGCCCACCCAGACGCACTCCCCTGCGCTCAGCGAACCGCGGGTATCGAGCACGACCTGCAACGTCGGAGCATCCTGGCCCGGCTCCGCCACGGCGACGGCCTCCCCCGGCAACATCGTGACGCGGGACGGCACGTCAAGAGCGGGGTGCGCGACGCTCGCGACCTTGGCAACCCTCGCGCGCACCGCCTCAAACGCTTCGTGGCCGTATCCGACCACTCGCTCACCCGCGGCTGTTGCGGGCGTCTCCTGAGAACTCATGCCTCTACGGTGCCGCCTTGGCGACCCCTGTAGGCGATATCCACAGGCCGAAATGTGCCCGGGCGCGGCTCAGTCGTGGAAGGATCCCGCCCACGGCCACCACGAGGCCCTGCCGATGTCTGAGATGAGGCCCGGTACCAGCAGTGAGCGCACCACGAACGTGTCGATCAAGACCCCAGAGCCGACGATGAACGCGATCTGCGCCAAGAAGATCAACGGAAGCACCCCGAGCGCCGCGAACGTCGCCGCGAGCACGATTCCCGCGGAGGTAATCACTCCACCGGTCACAGCGAGGGCACGCCGCACGCCCTGACTGGTGCCGTGCACCAGCGACTCCTCTCGCGCGCGCGACATCAGGAAGATCGAATAGTCGACGCCCCATGCCACGAGGAACACGAAACCGAGCAGTGGCGTGCCAGGGTCCATGCCTGGGAAACCGAAGATGTCATCAAAGACCAGGGCGGACACCCCGAGCGCGGCGCCGAAGGAAAGAATGTTTGCCAGCACGATGATCGCGGGGGCGACCAGGGCGCGCAGCAACAATGCCAACACCACAAAGATGACCACAAGAATCACCGGGACGATGATCTTGATGTCGCGGTCGGTCGTCAGTCGAGTGTCCAAGGACTCCGCCGCGGACCCGCCGACGAGCGCACCTTCCGACTGCGGGTGGACCGTAGCGCGAATCTGAGCCACCACGTCTTGCGCGGCCCGCGCCGTAGAGGATGCCTGAGTTACGGCATTGATCTCGACCCGCCCGTCGACCACGATGGGGTCACCCGGGACGGTGCCGCCCGGGGCGCCCTGGGCCACGGCTGGCGTGAGCAGGTAGGCATCCTCGACCCCCGCAACGCCCTTCACGGCCGCCAACACGGCGTCGGCGTCCTGTTGGTTCACGATGAGCCTCACGGGCGCCGTGGCCCCCGCGGCGAAGTGATCCTCGAGCACCGTGAAGCCCTCGACGGATTCGGTCTTGGTGAGGAACACATCGCGGTCCCCGATGCCGTTGGCCTCGAGCTGGGTCAGGCCCGCGGCCATGACCACCAGCAGGGCGCCCGCGCCGATCCATACCCGCCGAGGGCGCGCGTCGACGGCGCGCGAGACGCGGCCCCACACACCGGAACGCGCCTCGACCGCCTCGATCGTGGTCGCGTCGTCGTCATCGTCGCCCAGGTATCGCGGGCGAGCGGGCCAGAACACACCTCTGGCGTGCTTGCCGCCGATCAGCAGCAACGCGGGCAGCAGGGTCAGCGCGGTGAGGAACGCCGCCGCGATGCCGATGGCGCCTGCCGGGCCGAGCGAGGCGTTCGACTTCAGGTCGGATAGCAGCAGCACCAAGAGTCCGGCGATGACGGTGCCGGCCGATGCGGCGATCGCGGATATCGAGCGACGCCACGCCTCGCGCATGGCGTCGTAGGGGCTGCGGCGATGGAGCAGCTCCTCGCGGTAGCGCGCCACCAGCAGCAGCGCGTAGTCAGTGGTCGCGCCCACCACCAGGATGAACATGATGCCTTGAGATTGGCCGTTGAGCGTGATGACGTCGGCCTTGGCCATCGCATACACGAGCACGATGGCGCCAGACAAGGCGATCATCGACGTGACGAGCACCAAGAAGGGGAGCACGGGGCTGCGGTAGACGATCAGCAGGATGACCAGCACCACGAGCAGCGCTACCAACAGCAAGATGCCATCGACACCCGAGAACGCCTCCACCAGGTCGGCCACGAGTCCGACGGCACCGGTCAGGTAGCCATCGGCATTGATGTCCTGTCGAGCCCACGTGGTGCGCACGCTCTGGGCGAAGAGCTCTCCTAGCGTGGCCTCGCCCGAAGCCTGGCCAACCAGCGAAGCCGTCACGTCAAAGACGACGAGAGTCGCCTGGCCGTCTTGCGAGGGCACCACGTGAGGGTCGCTCGCAAGGATGTCGCCCACGGTGCGTCCTTGCTCGTCGCCTTCAAGAGGAGCCGCCACGGCCGCATCGACAAACGACTGGACGGCAGCCATCTGGTCCGGGCCGGCTCCGTCGATGACGAACAGTCCGGGCACCGCATCGGAGGGGACGAACTGCGCGTGAGCCTCAGCAGCCTTTGTCGACTCGGCCGACGACGGCAGGAACGCCGAGTTCTCGTTCTCCTGAACGGAGCTGAGCACGCCGAAGGTCTGCCCTCCCGCGCCCCCAATGCCCATCCACACGACGATCATGACAAGGACAAGAACGGGTCTCCACCAGGCGCGACTCTTCATGAGACTGCCCAACGCACCCGACGCCGGCGCATTCCCGGGTTAGCCTTGGCGCATGCAGATCATCAACCTGCTGAACGGCGCGCACCGCGATTACCGCGAAATGTGGGCGCTGCAGCGAGAGATCCATGGTGAGGTGGTGGCGGGCCACCGGCCCGACACCACGATCCTGGTGGAGCACTCCAGCGTCTATACCGCCGGAAAGCGGACTGCGCCTTGGGACCGTCCGGTCGATGGCAGCGAGGTCATCGACGTGGACCGGGGTGGGCGCATCACGTGGCATGGGCCCGGGCAGCTCGTGGGATACCCCATCGTTCGACTGCGGGAACCCCTCGACGTGGTGGAATACGTGCGCCGGCTCGAGCGAGCCATCATGGAGGTGTGCGCCGCTTACGACCTGAATACGATTCGGGTCGAGGGCCGTTCCGGCGTGTGGCTGCCCGCGACGCAGACCCGCAGGGAACGCAAGATCTGCGCGATCGGCGTGCGCGTCGCCAAGGGCGTGTCGATGCACGGCTTCGCCCTGAATTGCACCCCTGACCTCAGCGCCTTTCAGAAGATTGTGCCCTGCGGCATCGCCGACGCGGATGTCACATCGCTCAGCGCCGAACTCGGCCGCACCGTGGAACTCGCCGAGGTGGTGCCCGCTACGTTGGCCGCACTGGAGGGCGCCTTGATCGACATACGATGGGAGTCACACGGCGCGGACCCCTCCCGCCAAGCCGACGAAACCCCGCAACCCCAGGAGATCGCGTGACGCTCGCCCCCGAAGGTCGAAAGATGCTACGCGTCGAGGCCCGCAATGCCGAGACGCCCATCGAGCGCAAGCCCGNNAGGAGGCCGGCTGTCCCAACATCTTCGAATGTTGGGAAGACCGCGAGGCGACGTTCCTCATCGGCGGCTCCCAATGCACCAGGCGCTGCGACTTCTGCCAAATCGACACGGGAAAGCCAGAAGACCTCGATCGCGACGAGCCGCGACGCGTCGCGGAATCCGTGCTCCAGATGGGTCTCAAGTACTCGACCGTGACGGGCGTGGCGCGCGACGACCTTCCCGACGGCGGCGCCTGGCTGTATGCGGAGACCGTCCGCCAGATTCACGCCGTCAACGAAGGCACTGGCGTCGAATTGCTCATCCCCGACTTCAACGCCAAGCCCGACCAGCTCGCGGAGGTGTTCTCCTCTCGACCCGAGGTGCTCGCGCACAATGTGGAGACCGTGCCGCGCGTGTTCAAGCGCATCCGTCCGGCCTTCACCTACGAGCGCTCGCTGTCCGTGTTGACGTCGGCCCAGGCGGACGGCTTTGTGACCAAATCCAACCTGATCTTGGGGATGGGCGAAACGTTTGACGAGGCCGTCCAGGCGCTTCACGACTTGCACGATGCGGGTTGCGACCTGTTGACCATCACCCAGTACTTGCGCCCGAGCCCCCGTCACCACCCCGTGGACCGGTGGGTCAAGCCTGAGGAGTTCGTGGAACTGTCCACCGCCGCCGAGGAGATCGGGTTCCTGGGGGTCATGTCCGGACCGCTCGTGCGCTCCTCGTACCGGGCCGGGCGGCTGTGGGCCCAAGCCATGACACGCAAGGGACGCGAGATTCCGTCGCAGTTGACCCACCTCGCCAAGCCGATGGCCGCGCGGCAAGAGGCTTCCTCACTGCTCGCGCGGTAATCGCTCAACGCTGCCGACGGGCGGTGGAGGGTGTGCGCGCGGGGCGAGCCAGCGTCAGGCGTCTAGACTGGGCGCATTATGGCGAAGCAAGCATCCCCCGCACCCAAGCAACGTTGGTACAAGACACTCTGGCAGGCCTACACGGTCACTGCGAAGACCGACAAGGCGCTCCCGTGGATTCTCGGCAGCATCCTCGTGGTCCCGCTCGCGGTGGGCATCATCGCGGGCGTCGTCACAGACGGTCTGGCGGCCACGATCTACGGCCCCCTCATCGGCCTCATGGTTGGCGCCGTCGCCTCGCTGTATGTGCTGACCAAGCGCTTTGAGAAGCAGATGTTCCAGCAGATGGACGGCGTCATGGGTGGATCGCTTGCGGTCGCCCAATCGATCACCAAGGGCTGGCAGTTTGCCGAGGAGCCCATCGCGGTTGACCAGAAGACCCGCTCCGTGATCTTCCAAGGCGTCGGCAACGGCGGCGTGGTTCTGCTGGCCGAAGGCGGCAACTCCGCACGTCGACAGGTCGCCCAGACCGTGTCACGGCTCGGCAAACTCGTTCCCGGCGTTCCGGTCACCCCGATCTACGTGGGCCACGGCAAGGACGAAGTGGAGCTCAAGCACCTCACCAAGCAGATCAAGGCCACCAAGACCAAGCAGTTTGGCCGGGGCCTGCGCAAGGGCCTTTCGTCGGCCGATGCCGAGACCGTGCGTGCGCGACTTCGCGCCATGGGCGGCCCGCAGATGGCCGTGCCGAAGGGCATTGACCCCACCAAGGCGCGCGCCGACCGCAAGGCGATGAGGGGCCGCTAGGCGCACCGCGTTGTCGAGCACGCTTCTGCGGGACCTTGGGCCCGTGTGCGTCGGCATTCGCCTCCCAGTGGCGGCACCTCTTAACCTGCCCGTAACACTCGGAATACGCCCGGGTAATGACGTGCCACTAAGTTGGGTGGAGCCACTGTTGGCTTGACCTATCTCAAGGAGCAATCCGATGTTCAAGAACGCCGAAGAGGCGCTCGCCTATGTCAAGGACGAGGGCGTCGAGTATGTCGACATCCGCTTCTGTGACCTTCCTGGCGTGATGCAGCACTTCAACATTCCGGCCGCGCAGTTCACCGAGGACGTCTTCTCGGATGGCGCCATGTTCGATGGATCCTCAATCCGTGGATTCCAGGCCATCAACGAGTCCGACATGAAGCTGCTGCCCGACGTGGCCACGGCCTACATTGACCCGTTCCGCGTTGCCAAGACGCTGATCATCAACTTCTCGATCGTGGACCCGTTCACGAACGAGCCCTACTCGCGCGACCCCCGCAACGTGGCCGCCAAGGCCGAGGCCTACCTCAAGACGACGGGCATCGGCGACACCGCCTTCTTTGCACCCGAGGCCGAATTCTTCATCTTCGACTCCGTGCGCTTCGC
>DGBM01000223.1 GCA_002384765.1 Demequinaceae bacterium UBA4004 | reverse complement strand
GTGTGGGAGAGCAGTGAGCTGTGGGCGACCGGCCACACGCCGGATCCGCTCGGCAGCGCGCATCGGGCGAGTGCGCCGTACCAAGCGGTGCAGGCATCCGACGGCCACATCACCGTCGCGGTCAACGGTCCGGCCTTCTGGGAACGTTTCTGCACGGCGATTGGCCGCCCGGAGCTGTTTGCCGACGAACGATTCGCGACCAACCGGCATCGCATGGCCAACCTCGACGACCTGGTCGTCGAAATTGAGAAGGTCACGTCCGGACGATCCATCGCCGAGTGGGAGGCCATCTTCCTGGAGCATGACGTACCGCACGCCCCGATCCTCGACTACGCGCAGGCCTTGAACAGTCCACAGGCGCAGCAGCGCGAGATGGTCGTCCAGCTGCAGCATCCGGTCGAAGGAACGATCAACGCGCTCGGTACGCCGGTAAAGATGTCCGCCGCGACGGGGGCCGCGTGGACGTCGGCGCCGCTGCTGGGGGCCGACACCGCAGCGCTACTTGCTGAGGTCGGCTACTCGTCGTCGGATATCGATGGGCTCATAGAGCTAAGCGCAATCAACTGCGGTACGCCGCCGGCCAATCCTACGAAGGAGCACAACGGATGACCTTGTCCATCGAGCTGTCCCGGCCTGCCGACGGCGTCGCATTAGTGACTGTCAACAATCCGCCGCGGAATCAGCTGAGCGCTGAAGCATTGCGAATGTTCCACCGCGTGCTCGACGAAACCGATGCGGACGAGGGTGTGCGCTGTCTGATTGTGACCGGGACGGGGCGCTCCTGGTGCGCCGGTGCTGACCTTCGCGAGGAGCGCGAACGAACCGATAACGCGCGGCCACGCGATGATTCGTCGACCGGCTTCGGAGCGCTGATGACCCGGTTGGAGAGCAACCGCGTGCCAGTGATTGGGGCGATCAACGGGCACGCTATCGGTGGCGGGATGGAGCTCGCCCTGTGCTGCGACATCCGGATCGGTTCTGAGGGCGCGCGTTTCATGTGCGCCGCGGTGAACGTCGGACTCTTGCTGAGCTGGTACCGGCTACCGCGCACGATCGGTCTTGGACCTGCCAAGCAGATGCTGCTGACCGGTTCGTTGTTCGACGCCGACTGGGCGTACCGCAACGGCCTACTTACCGAGATCGTCCCGGCCGATCAGCTGCTCGCGCGGGCGGTGGAGATGGCGCAGCGGATCGCGACCCGCGCCCCGCTGTCGGTCGAGGCCACGAAAGAATTCGCCAACCAGGCATTTGAGCTCGATCTCGCCTCTGCGATGGCGCTGCAGCAGGACAAGTTCGTACAGTTGGCCGCTTCGGACGACCATCGTGAGGCCGTGGCTGCGTTTCTGGAGAAGCGCGAGGCCAGCTTCCAGCGGCGGTAGATCTGCGCCATCCTCAAAGCGGGGTTGTCCGCACGAAGCGGGTAATTTTCCCAGCTTCCTGCAGAGAACCCCGCCCTGGAGTGGCCACCGCGGCGGATCCGCGTGGCGAACTAGCCGCCAGCGGGGCTATCCACCACGGCGGAGCTATCCACAGGAGCGGGGTTATCCACCGTGTGGCCGCTGTGGATGCGGTCCGCAGGGCGCTGCGTCAGGGTGCAGAAATGACTCTCCCCGCCGAACTAGCCTCGGTAGCCGCTATCCGGGGCGGCGTACTCACCCGCAAGACGGCTCTTCAGAACGGCTGCACCGACGGCCAACTCACCAAGTGGATTGCCAATTGCGAGGTGCGGTCACTATGGCGGGGGATCCTCACCTTGAATCCTGAGCCGACGGGCGCCGAGCTGCGTCACCGCGAGCTGGCCCACGCAATCAGCGTGGCGTACGCCGGCAGACTGGCGGTCAGCCACCATTCGGCACTGCTGATGGCAGGGCTTCCGACGTACGACGTCGACCTCGACACGGTGCGGCTGGTGCGGCGAAACGGCGGGGACTCATTGGCCTCACCCGGTGTCCGGATAAGCAGGTGCGCGATCGACCTTCCGACGCGCGAGGTCGATCACGCGGTTGTCGTGCACGAGGCGATCGCGGTTGCACAGGTTGCCCGAGAGTCGGGCGCCGATGCGGGAGTGGTGGCGGCCGACGCCGCGCTACAGCGGGGAACTGTCTCCTGCGAGCAGCTGGAGGCTGCGGTGCGTCTGCTGGACCTGGTGCGTGGTTCGCCGCGGGCGAGACAAATGCTTGAGCTTGCCGATGGTCGATCGGAATCGCCCGGGGAGTCGTTGCTGCGGCTGATCGCGGTACGGGGCGGGGTACCGGTGGAACCGCAGTACATAGTCCGTGATGCAGGTGGTGCGTTCCTCGCCCGATGTGACCTGCGGGTTACCGGTACGAACGTGTTGGTGGAGTTCGATGGAAAGCTCAAGTACAAGGATCCCGAGGCACTGTTCGCCGAGAAGCAGCGCGAGGACGCCGTCCGGCGGGCCGAATGGCGAATGGAGCGGTTCGTCTGGGCGCATTTGAGCAACCCAGCCGAGGTCGTACGGCGCCTCCGACGAGCGGCCGGGCTCTAGCAGCGCGCCAAGCTCTCGAGCCTGCCGCCGACCGCCCGTCACCACGCAAAAGCGGGGTTGTCTACGCAGAACGGGAAAATTTCCCCGCCGTACGCAGACAACCCCGCTTTGAGCAGTAAAGAAACGCTACTTCGCGGCAGCGAAGCCGGTCTCGAGGTCGGCGATGATGTCATCGATGCCCTCGATGCCGACCGCCAGACGAACCAGACCCGGGGTGACACCGGCAGCGGCCAGGTCTGACTCGGTGAGCTGGCTGTGCGTGGTGGACGCCGGGTGAATCACCAGCGAGCGGACGTCGCCGATGTTCGCGACGTGGCTATGCAGCTCGAGGGCGTTGACGAACTTACGTCCGGCGTCGATGCCGCCGGCGATCTCGAACGACAGCACTGCACCGGCACCCTTCGGGGTGTACTTCTGCGCCTGCGCGTAGTACTTCGAGCTTTCGAGCGACGACCAGATGACCTGCTCGACCTGAGCGTGGCCTTGCAGGAACTCCGCCACCTTGCGGGTGTTCTCCAGGTGACGCTCGACGCGCAGGCTCAAGGTCTCGATACCCTGTGCGATCAGGAAGGCGTTGAATGGGGAGATTGCCGAGCCCAGATCGCGAAGCAGTTGTACGCGTGCCTTGAGGATGAACGCGAGGTTCGCGCCGAGTGCCGAGCCGACACCGAGATCCTTCGCGTAGGTCAGGCCGTTGTAGGACTCGTCCGGCGTGTTGTAGTTCGGGAAGCGCTCGGGATACTGCGCGAAGTCGAACGATCCGCCGTCGACGATGACGCCGCCGATCGAGGTGCCGTGGCCGCCGAGGTACTTGGTGGCCGAGTGGACGACCATGTCTGCGCCGTGCTTAAGCGGGTTGAGCACGTACGGCGTGGCGATCGTGTTGTCCAGGATCAGCGGGACGCCGATCTCATGGGCCACGGCCGCGATGGCCTCGATGTCGATGATCTCGCCCGACGGGTTGGCGACCGTCTCACCGAAGAACAGCTTGGTGTTCGGGCGGGCCGCGGCCTTCCACGATTCGGGGTCGGTGGCGTCCTCGACGAACGACACCTGGACGCCGAGCTTGGGCAACGTGTGCTTGAAGAGATTCTGGGTGCCGCCGTACAGCTTGGCGGACGTGACGAAATGGTCGCCGGCCTCGGCGATGTTCAAGATCGCGAAGGTCGAAGCGGCCTGGCCGGAGGCAAGCAGCAGTGCGCCGACGCCGCCCTCAAGCGCGGCGATCCGGTTCTCGACGGCTTCCTGGGTCGGGTTCGTGATGCGGGTGTAGATAGGTCCGAGGTCGCTCAGCGCGAACCGGGCGGCCGCCTCGTCAGTGTCCTTGAATACGAACGACGTGGTCTGGTAGATCGGCAGGGCGCGTGCGCCGGTCTGGCTGTCGACAACCTGGCCAGAGTGGACCTGCTTGGTCTCGAACGACCAGTTGGCTTCGTTGCTCACAGTGTGTCTCTCCCGTAAGGATCAATGGGCGCTTTCGAACCGAAAGAACCCGCGCTTGCAGCGACCGGATTAGTCGATGCCAGGTCTTCACCCGGAGCACCCCACCGCGGTGGAGGGTTGCCGTTCGACGAGCCGGGGCTTCGTGTCGAATCTCGTAACCTGTTGAAGATTGTACGGGGTGGTCCAACCCGCTCTGGGCCTGGGTCTCAGTCCGTGGGACGGCTTTCGGTCGGCTGACCTTCAAGGCGCTTAAGACCAGCCGGTGCGCGTTCGCCGAGAGGTCGTTTGGTGTTGTGAATTTGTTACCCCGCGTAAATCGGAACGGCCGGCGAAAGTCGGTACCGTGACGCTCATTCGTTGCTCAATCAAGCACATCCAATCGAGCACATTCAATCGAGCACAGGAGTCCAAGTGGCACAGGGAAGCGTGAAGTGGTTCAACGCGGAAAAGGGCTTCGGCTTCATTGCCGTTGACGACGGTCAGGATGTCTTCGTTCATCATTCGGCCATCGACATGGACGGGTATCGCGCTCTGGACGAAGGGCAGCGCGTCGAGTTCGAGGTCGCTCAGAGCGACAAGGGCCCGCAGGCCGAAAAGGTTCGCATCCTCGGCTGAATCACGCGGCGCAGCTTTTCTGATCGCGAATGCCGCCCACCGGAAGGTGGACGGCATTCGCGTCCGCGTTTTCAGCGTTAGCGCCTACTCCTTGGCGACAGCGACTCCGCGAAGATCGACGTATCCGTTCGACCGCTGACTGACGCCCGACACGTTGTCGGCGTAGACCGACACTCCGTAAACCATGCACACCGGCACCAGATGCGGAGGTGTCTTCACCCAGGCGTCCATGTACTTCTCGTACGCGGGCTTGCGCTCGGCTGGATCGAACGACGCTGCGCCCTCGGCGCCATACTTCGCCAGGTCGGGGTTCTCGGTCCCGGCGACATTGAACAGCGAATCCGCGGCGATGTAGCGGGAGTTCACCACGTCAGGGTCGTTGATTCCGGTCGAGATCGATGTGAACGTCTCGGTGACCTTGTATTGCGGCACCGGGACGAGCATTGGTATGTACTGATCACTTGTTACATTATTGTGACCGCGGCCACTGGTACCGAATTGAAGAGGGGCTTTTCCATGGGCGCTGAAGCACTCGAGGGCCGGGCCCTCAGGCCCTCGTGGCGATACTCGACGCCGGTGAGGCGCCGACCTCGCGGGCCGTCTCCGGCGAGATGGTCGACGTGCTGAGTCAGGTCGCCCACGCCAATGAACTCGGCCAGCTTTTTCGCGACAACCTGTCAGATTCAGTACGCCGCCCGCTCTTAGCACTCTCGGTGGTTGAGTGCTAACGTAGCCAGCGTCGGTCTCCCGGTGAGGCAGTACGACGTCCGTCGCGCTCAGTGAGCAGATCTCGCAGGGCAGGCGTGCGCCCCGGCTGTCGTCCGTCGCGGGCGCTGGAGAGACGAGACATAAAACTTCCCGTAATAAGGATGGATGCAGTCAATGGCGAAAATGATCGCATTTGACGAGGAGGCCCGTCGCGGCCTCGAGCGTGGCATGAATGCTCTTGCCGACGCCGTCAAGGTGACGCTCGGCCCGAAGGGTCGCAACGTCGTTCTCGACAAGAAGTGGGGCGCTCCCACCATCACCAATGATGGTGTGTCGATTGCCAAGGAAATCGAGCTCGAGGACCCGTTCGAGNNTCGCCAAGGAGATCGAGCTCGAGGATCCGCTCGAGAAGATCGGCGCCGAGCTCGTCAAGGAAGTTGCCAAGAAGACGGACGACGTTGCTGGTGACGGCACCACGACCGCTACCGTGCTCGCCCAGGCGCTCGTGCGCGAG
>DGBM01000142.1 GCA_002384765.1 Demequinaceae bacterium UBA4004 | reverse complement strand
CGTCCATGTCGTTGCGCAGCGCGAGCCCGTGCCAGTGCACGGAGGTGTCGGTGTCCAGCTGGTTGCGCACGGTCGCTTTCAGTGTGTCTCCAGCGCCGAGACGGATCACGGGGGCCGGGATCGAACCGAACGCCCAGGTGGCTGCGGTGGTCCCGGCGAGGTCAAGCGCACTGGGTGCGGCGGTCAATGTCGCGGTGGTGACCTTGCCGGTGCCTCCGCGGCGGCGTTCGGCCTCCCGCACGGGGGCGCCGTCGGGCTGCACCCAGTTCGCAGCGGGAGCGCAGGAGGCCAGCGCAATGGTCGCGAGGGTGCCGACGCTAACGCCGAGGAACGCTCGTCGTGTGAGCAGGAAGCGGGTACGCGGGTCTGATGGCACAGTCATCGGTGTTTCCTCTCGGGTCGCATGGGGTGGCGGTGACTTTCGTCTCGTCCGTCCGAGTCGGGCGTTGCGTGTTCGGCGGTTCGTGGGACGGTAGCTACTGCCGCGATTCCCGCCGCGGAGGATCGGCACCGGGATCCCGCTGCGAGCAAGGCCATCGAGATCAGCACGATGACAATGCCGATCCAGCCCCACAGACCGGGGTCTTCCCGCAGGACCACCAGGGACAGGAGCACTCCGAACACCGGCACGAGCAGGGTCCACGCAGCGAGGATGTCAAGACGGGCACGTCGGGTTTCGGTGAACCACGCGACTGTCGTCGCGGCGGTCCCGACCAGCGACAGGAACAGGAGGGCGAGAAGGAACGGGATGCTCCAGTAGATCCTCGGGGGTCCTTCCGCGAAAGCGGCGGTGCCAGCGAGGAGAGCCCCTCCGATGAGCAGTTGCGCGGCGGCCACGAATCGCGGGTCCGCCTGCACGATCCGCCCGATGAGGGTGCCGGCAGTCGTAGCGGCCGCCGAGGTCAACGCGATCCACGCCCCACTGCCAAGCCCTACCGGCAACACGATCACGAGCAGCCCGGCGAAGCCGAGGGCGATGGCGACGATGGCGACGGGGGTGGGGCGTTCGCGATAGATCCACCACGCGGGCAGAAGGATGAGGATCGGCTGAGCGTTGGCGAGCACCGACACGATTCCGGTAGCAGCGCCGAACATCGTCGCGAACACCACGGCGATGTTCACCGCTCCGAGGCAGACAACGAGCGCCCAGGTCCGCGGGTCGCGCGGGATCGGCACCCGTTGGATGCCGATGAGCAACGCGAGGGCGGCACCAGCGATGAGGGCCCGCAGTGCCGCGAGCCACAGCACCGGCGCGTCCTCAAGGGCGATGGTGATGCCGACGAAACAGGAACCCCAGGCTGCCGTGATCCACAGCATCCGCCAGGGCCGAGGATGTCCGACTGGGGTGGCACGCAGCCACGGGTGGGCGACGGTCATGACGGATCGCGGGGGCCATTGCTGGTCTCACCGTCGACGGCGGCGCCATCCTGGCGAGCACCGCCTGCGTGGTCGTGATTGGTGTGATGGCTGCCGCCGTGGTGGCCGTGGCCGAAGATGTGCATCGCTGCCATGCCAATGATCGCCACATATGGGAGGGCCGCGAGCACGTGCGGCAAGTGGTCGATGAACAGGTAGATGACGATTCCGACGACGGCCAGGCCGATGATGGCCCAGGCAGACAGGGGCATCCGTCGCCGCGGCGCAGGGACACCTGGTTCCTGACCGGGGTGCGGATGCTGGTCATCGGTCATGGTCGGAGTCCTCCGGACGGGTGAGAAAGTCCTGGCGCATGCCAAGGCTCTTGTCAGTAAGGCGGATCGAGGTCTCGGCATCGGTGACGGTGCCGGAGAGGGCGCGGATCGCGTCGATGGTCTCGGGCACGACGATGGCCTCGTTGTAGACCTGGTAGGCGAGGTACGCTTCGTTGCCGGTGACGGTGACCAGGTCTTCCCATATGGCGACTTCCCACATGTCCCCTCGGGGCCGGCCGAGGTCGCGCATCAGCTCGATGGTGGAATTGAGGGCGATCAAGCCGTCGGACATGCGGATGAAGGCTATGCGGGGCGCGGCACGGAGGGCGTCCAGCACCTCATCCCGGGCGGCCTCCCGGGATAGTTGCAGTGTCCAGAAGTGGGTGTGCGTCTGGGTGTGGGCGCCCTTGGCTGCGATGGTGACGACATCCAGGCCCGGGAGAACGGTCTGCGCGTCGGGACCTTGGTGGGAGGGGATGGTCGGCTCCGGGACCATCGTGTTCATGATGCCACCCAGGTGCGACTCCCACGGGTCGGTGGCGCGGCGGATGAGCACTCCGCGGGCGCGCTGAAGCAGCCCCGCCGTGTCCAAGGCGCCGAGGACGCGGACGATGCTGGTCGTATTGCAGGACACCACCCGGGTGCTGTCGCGGCCGAGGGCGGTGGCGTAATTGGCTTGGGCGACGAACGAATGCCCAGTGGTGGCGTGGGATTCGCCACCCTGCAGCACCGCTTTCACCCCAGCCCCGCGGTAGCGCTCCAGGTTGCCGGCCGCGACATGCTTGGGGGTGGTGTCGACGATCACGTCGCACTGCGTGAGCAGCTCGTCGAGGCTCCCGCGGACGGTCACACCCGCGTCGTGCATACCCTGCCGCACCTCAGCGGTGGAGGCGAACACGGGCAATCGGTTCGCGGCGGACTTGATGCGCCAGTCGGTGGCGATGTCCGCGACGCCGATCAGGCGCATGTCCGGTTGCAGGAGGATCGCGTCAGCGACGCGCTTGCCGATGACACCATAGCCGTTGACGCCGACTCGGATGGGGTTCATGAGCGTGCCTTTCTGAGAGGGTGCGGGGGGCGCGGTCGTCATCGTCGCCGCCGCGTGGTCCATAGCAGATAGCCGCCGAGGGAGGTGACCGCGCCCGCGCCGGCACCGATCAGGCCGGTGGCCAGGCCGAGGCCATGCCTCTCCAGAACCGATGCGATCCGCCGGTATCGGCGCCGGTGCGTGCTCATCGAGACTCCTTGGAGACGGAGCGTGTCCTGGCATCAGCTGAGCGGACGGCGAACACCTTCGTTTCGCCGGCAGAGAGCTGGCCGCCGTCGCTGCCGACGCGCAGCCGGATGACTGGGGCCGTGGTCGGGTGGGCGTGCAGTTCTAGACCGCTTCGGCCGAGAGTCACGTCGAGGAGATGGTCGCGATATCTGACCTGGAACGCGACTCGGGTCAGGTGTGGAGGGAGTTGCGGCGCGAAGGTCAGCTCGTCGTCGCCGACGGTCATGCCGGCGAAGGAGCGGACGGGCAGATCTACCGTGCCGGCCATCGCACCCAGGTGGATCCCTTCGCGAGTCGTGCCGCCTTGGGAGTCGTCGAGGTCGGCGATCAGGGCTTCGCGGAACGCGATCCACGAGCGTGCAGGGTCGATGCCGGCCAGGACAGAGGCGTTCACGACGCGGCTGAGCGTAGAACCGTTGGCGGTTCGGGTCAGGTAGTAGTTGACGGTGCGGACCAGGTCGGCCTCGGAGAACGGGTAGCCGAGGGCGGCGAGCTGCTTACGGAGCCCGTCACGGCCGAGAAGGTAGACGAGCATGACGACGTCGGGCTGCTTGGCGAGCTTGTACCGGTTGGTGCTGTCGTTCTCGGATTCGAGGATGAGATCGAGTCGGCCGATGTTCCCGTACTCGTCGCGGTAGTGACCCCAGTCCAGCTCCTCCAGGTCCTCATAACCGTCGAACTGGGTGAGGATCCCATCGGCGTGGAACCCGACGGTGAGCCGTCTGCTCAGGCGCGCCCAGAGCGCGATCTCGTCGTCGGTGACGTTGAGCCGGTCGCACAGGCCGTCGGCTCGGTAGCCGGCCAGGACTCCCAGCGTGTCGCCGGCCCGCTGGGCGACCCAAGAGGCCAGGACATTGGTGTAGGTGTTGTCGCGCAGCCCGGTGCCGGGAGCGTCCGGCGGGCCATCGTGGAACTCGTCGGGACCCATCACTCCGGCGATGTGGAATCTGTCCGTGGTCGGGTCGTGTTCGGCGAGGGAGGCGAACAGGCGGGTCACCTCGATGATGAGCTCGGCGCCGCGCTCGGCGAGCCAGTCGAGATCGCCGGTGGCCTGATAGTGCTGCCAGGCGTTGTGGGCGATGGCGAGCCCGACGTGACGCTGGCGACGTGAGTTGTCCGGCATCCATCTGCCGGAACGCGGGTTGAAGAGCGCGGTGGGCGTCTCCTCGCGGCCGTCGCTGCCGCTCTGCCAGGGAAACAGCGCCCCGCCCAGGCCGGCGGCCGTCGCGGCTGTGCGAGCTTCGTTCAGGCGCCGCCACCGGTACTCGATCAGCGACCGGCTCACTTGCGGGGCGCGGGTGTCGAGGATGGGCAGCACGAAGACCTCGTCCCAGAAGACGTGACCTCGATACCCCTCACCGTGCAGGCCGCGTGCGGGCACCCCTGCGTCGAGCGCGGTGGTGTGAGTGGACACGGTCTGCAGCAGGTGCAGGACGTGCAGATTCAGTACGAGTTGACTGTGCGTATCGGCGTCCAGCGTCACCGCGAACAGGTGCCAGAGGCGTCGCCATTCCGCCTCGTGCCGTTCGAGGAGCCCTGCGACATCCTGGCCGCGCCTCTCGAACAGGTCGAGTGCGGCGGCACTCGGTTCGCTGATGGCTCGGTCGTGGGAGGTGAAGATCGCCGCGGTCTTGGTGAGAGTGACCGCTCGGCCCCGTTCCAGCTCGACGCGGAACTCTCGCGTTGCCTGCGAGGCCGTTTCGGTGAGGTGTTCCGTCACGGCGGCGGCACCGGTCAGACGCGTGCGGACGGCGGTGACGATACGGATCCGGCTCTGCCGGGTGTGTGTCTCGCACACGGTGATGTCGTCGGCGTGGCGGAACGCCGGCGGGGCGAGGTGTGTGGTGTCCGAACCGATATAGGCGGCCACGTTGGAGTTGCGTACCCCCGCGTCGACTCCTGCTCGCAGGGTGAGCGTGCCGTTCCAGTCGGGTGCACTGATCGTGGTCTCCAGGACGGCCAGGTGAGGGTCGTCCATGGAGATGAAGGACCTCTGCACGAGGAAGAGCTGATGCCCGTCCGGGCCGGCAAGGACGGCGCGGCGTGTGGCGAGCCCGCGTCGGAGGTCGAGCTCGCGTCGTTCGCTGAGCGTCGGCGCCTGTCCGGAGGAAAGCCATGGTCCGTTTCCGATTCGGAGGTCCACCGGAAGCCAGTTCGGTGTGTTGACGAGGTGTTCTTCTTCGACAGCGCGGCCGTGGATAGTGCTCATCAGTCGGTTGTAGACGCCAGCGAGGTAGGTGCCCGGGTAGTGGATGCCGTCGTCGTGGTGCTCGGGACGTACCCCTCGCGTCACCAGATAGCCGTTGCCCAGCGCGGTGAGTGTCTCCCGGTGCCCCTCGTGCGCGGGGTCGAAGCCTTCGTAGACCAGCCGCCAGGGATCCGTCGTGGAGAGGCCCAGATCCAGCTCGCCGACATCGTTGAGCACGACGTCGGCGCCCGCGGCTTCGAGTTGCTCGCGCTGTTCGGCGCGGTCGATTCCGACGACGAGCCCGAAACCGCCGCGTTGGCCGGCTTCCACGCCGGCGACCGAGTCCTCGACGATCGCAATGCGAGCGGGAGGAACGCCGAGGCGGCGTGCTGCCTCGGCGAACATGTCGGGGTAAGGCTTGCCCTGCAAGTGATGCGTGAGCGCGGTTTGGCCGTCCACGACCGTGTCGAAGGCGCCGGTAAGACCGGCTGTGTTCAGCAGTTGCTGCGCGTTTCGACTCGCGGTGACCAGACCGGCCGGTACGGCCGCGTCCCGCAGGCGCCGCAGCAGCGCTGCCGTGCCCGGATAGACCCGCAGTCCGCGCGTGCGCAGCTCGGCAAGGAAGAGTGCGTTCTTGCGCGCGGCGATCCCGGCGATCGTCCATGCCGACGGTGGGTCGTCGGATTGCCCGGCATCCAGCCTGACGCCGCGGGCGGCGAGGTATCTCGCCACTCCGTCCTCTCGGCTCCGCCCGTCCACGTATCGCCGATAGTCAGCCACCGGGTCGAAGGTGTTCTGCGGATCATCCACGTGGACGCGCGAATCTCGCAGCACCTCGTCGAAGAGCTGCTTCCACGCGGCGGCATGGATGGCGGCGGTGTTCGTCACGACGCCGTCCAGGTCGAAGAGGACTGCGTCGTAGGCAGTGTCAAGACGATGAGTCCTCTGCGCCTGCGATCGCCGATCGGCCCTCATCGTGACGCACCGTGAGGGTTCATGACGCACCGCCGGACGCCGAGGCCGTGGTGGGAGTGCTCGCGGTTGCCGGATCGGCCGGGGCGGGCAGGCGCAGCCGCTTCAGAAGGAGCGCGTTGACTGCGACGATGACGCTGGAGCCGGACATGCTGATGGCGGCGATCTCTGGGGTGAGCATGATCCCGAAGGCCGGGTAGAACACTCCGGCAGCGATGGGCAGCGCGATGGCGTTGTATCCGATGGCCCAGCCAAGGTTCTGCCGCATCTTCCGTAGCGTTCCCTTGCCGATCTTCAGCGCGATTGCGACGTCCAGCGGGTCGGAGCGCATCAGCACGACGTCGGCGGTCTCGATCGCGACGTCGGTGCCAGCGCCGATCGCGATGCCGAGGTCCGCCTGGGCGAGGGCGGGCGCGTCGTTGACGCCGTCGCCGACCATCGCGACCTTCTTGCCGGCCTTTTGCAGCTCGGCGATCTTCGCGGACTTGTCCTCGGGGAGCACGTCGGCGATGACCGTGTCGATGCCCAGCAGCGACGCGATCCGTTCGGCGGTGGGCTTGTTGTCGCCCGTGAGCATCGCCACCTCGATACCCTGCTCATGCAGCGCGTCGATCGCTGCTCTTGCGGTGTCACGGGCGGCATCGGCAAGGGCGATGACCCCGGCGATCTTCCCGTCGACAGCGAACATGATCGCGGTGCGACCACCGTTGGCGAGGGCCTGCTGCTGCGCGGCGACCGCGCTGGTGTCGATGCCCTCGGACGCCATCAGCCGAGCGTTGCCGAGGACGACCTGCTTCCCGTTGACGGTCGCGATCGCCCCCTGCCCGGTGACGTTGCGGAATGCCGTCGCGGTCCGCCGAGGGATGCCGCGCTCGTCGGCATAGGTCACGATCGCTTTCGCCAGCGGGTGCTCGGACTCTCGCTCGAGCGCCGCAGCGAGGGACAGCAGCTCCAGGTCGTCCGTGCCGACCGGGAGGTAGTCGGTGACCTCCGGTTCGCCCTTGGTGAGGGTGCCGGTCTTGTCCAACACGACTGTGTCGATGCGGGCGGCGGTCTCGATCCCGGAGGCGTTCTTGAACAGCACGCCGCGCTTGGCGCCCAGGCCGGTGCCGACCATGATCGCGGTCGGGGTCGCGAGTCCGAGAGCGTCGGGGCAGGTGATGACCACGACGGTGATGGCGAACAGGATCGCCATCGGCACGTCCATCCCGGCGAGGAACCA